>CAMAHK010000008.1 GCA_945834475.1 uncultured Verrucomicrobiota bacterium | reverse complement strand
ATTAGGGTGGGTCGCCGCGGGGCAAAACGGTTTTCTACAATTTGCAGAAGAGCCCTTTATTTTGGTATAATGTCTTCGGAGTACGACATGAAGACGAAAGAAGAGTATCTGGCGATTGTTGAACGGACGTTGGACGAGACCTTGCCGAAGGAGACGGAGCGACCTGCCGTCTTGTCTGAGGCGATGCGCTATGCCGTCGGTACGGGGGGCAAGCGGATCCGTCCGCTCATCTGCCTGGCCGCTGCTGAGGCCGTCGGCGGCTCGGCCGTGGACGCCGCCTATCCGGCTGCGGCGATCGAGATGCTTCACAACTACACGCTCGTCCATGACGACCTCCCGGCGATGGACAACGACGCGCTCCGTCGCTTCGCCCTCAATCTCGGACTTGCGTTCCAGTACGAAGACGACCTCCTCGACGGCGACTCGCCGTATCCGAAGGAAGAGACCGAGCGCCTCGTCGCTGAAACGACCGCAGCTGCCGTCGCGGCCCTGGCGGAACTGCCGGGCGATACGGCTTTTCTCTCCGCGCTTGCCCGCAAGCTCGTCGGCCGCACGGTCTGACGCGGTACGCCGTCCTCGCGGATCTGCAGCTCGATCTTGAGAAGTGTGGGCGCTCGTCACGGATCGCTTCCGTCTTTTGCGCCAGAAAACAAAAAAGCCTCGCTTTCGCGAGGTTTCCTTGAATGAATTGGTCGGAGCGGAGGGATTTGAACCCTCGGCCTTTTGCTCCCAAATGAGACTGTTGAACAGATGAAATGCCAACAAAATAAAGGCATAATTCAGATACTGGATTGTGTCTGACCTGCTGTTTACTACGATTTTACTACATTTGTGCTTGCGTTGTGTCGTAAAATAGTACATACTACTGCATGCTGTTTCACAGTCAAAGGATAAAGACACATGGCGCTTAAGTTGGTGAGATCGGATCGTGCGAACGCAATTGGCGGGTTCATTCCCAAGTGGTACGGGTCGTATCGCGACGGCGGAAAGGTGAAGACCGTTGCTCTTGGCGTTGCGTTGCGCGGCCGTCCGCCGGCTTCCGGCGATCTTGCCGATGCGGGGGATGCGAAGTTTGAGCTGTCTCGTCAGAAGGCACAAGCCAAGCTGGATGCCCTGATGGAGAAGTCAAAGGAAAAGGGAGATGCCGTGCGGGAGACGCGGCATTACATCGAGGCGAAGATCGGTCAGCGGTTCAAGGATCCCGCGTTGGATAGACTGGCGGAGATTTTTCTTACCGGGAAGAAAGCGTCGCCGTCGCATGTGGCAATGATTAGAAGTGCGTTCTCAAAGTTTTGCGCGTTTGCGGCAGCGCCAGGCGAGGGCTTGAAGTCGGCTCGGACGCTGATCACCGTGACGCCCGAACTGGCTACGGCGTTCTTCCGTCGCGTTGGTGCGACGTATTCGTTCTCGACCGTCAAGCGGTGGTCGAATCTGCTCACGGGTGCCTTTGCCCGTTTTGCGCCGGATGGAATGAAGAATCCGTTCAAGGGTGCGCGGCTCACGGCTGTCGGGCGCGCGGCGACAGAGATGGATGAGAATGGCGAGAAGGTCAAGGTGGAGACGGTGGTGCACCACAAGCCGCTGGATCGAATGCAGCTGCGCCGTCTCTATGCGGAAGCGAAGTCTGATCCGCTTCTCTACAATCTTGCCGTGACAGCCGCCTCAACAGGATTGCGCATCGGGGACGCCTGTACGCTCAAGTGGGCTGATGTCAAGTTGACGGAAGCGAATCCGATTGTCATGGTCGAGACGACGGGGAAGACCGGCGCAAAAATTGCGGTGCCAATCTTCGACTACCGTAAGGATTCTGCGAACTACGAAGTGGATCTTGGGGAATTTCGGCGCATCCTCGAGTCCGCTCTGGCGGAAAAGACCAATGGCGCACGATTCGTCTTCCCGGAAGCGGCACGTCTCTATTTGCAGATCGAGCGCAAGACGGTAAAGGTGGGGGATCGCGAGATCGAGCGCGTCTACTATCCTGGGCGGGAGCAGATCTATTCAAAGGGCAAGGTGCTGTTCGCCCGTGCGCTTTTTGCGGACGAGGGAGAGCTTGTTGGCGAGGACGAGTCCGAGGTCGTCAAGAAGACGCCTGCCGAGGTCTTGTCTGAGATCGCCGACTCGAATTGGACGGAGGAACGCAAGGCCCGCGTCTCGCTCGTCTACTCGCACTATTCGAGCGGTGAATCATACCGGAGTATCGCAGCATCAACGGGCCTCGCGAAGTCGACGATCTCAACCGATCTTGCGGCCGTCGAATCTTTGTCGGGCATCACGGTGAAGCCGAAGGCGGCAAAGAAGTCATCCGTTCGAGAAATGCTCAAGCAGACGCAGCAGAGCCGCAACGTCGGGCAGCGCAAGGCATCGCTCTATTCCTGGCATTCCCTGCGTGGCTCTTTCGTCGTGCTGATGCTCGACAACGGCGTACCTCTTGATATGGTGCGTCTTCTCGTCGGTCATACGACAACGGACATGACACTCGAGTATTACAATCCGACGCAGCGCCAGGCCGCAGAGTCCGCCCGTCGCATTCTCACCAAGCGCAACGACGCCCTGACAACCCTCCGCGCCGCCCTGAGCGATCTGACGGTGCAGCAGAAGCGAGATCTCGTCACGCTGTTGTTGCAAGAGTGATGACGAATTGCGGGAATTGCAATACGTCATCAAATCATTAGTCAATGTTGGGACTCATTTGATATAATACGAATAATTCTATGGCAGGGAAGATTGATAGAATCAGCATTAAGGGGTTCAAATCCATCCGCGAATTGGTGGATTTTGAGCTTCATGATCTGAATGTTATTGTCGGTGCCAATGGCGCCGGCAAGAGTAATTTCATTCAGATTTTTAGAATGGTTCATGAGATGGCGTTGAAAGGTTTCCAGCAGTTCATTGTCAATGCAGGAGGTGCCGACGCATTCCCGTTTAATGGACTCAAAGAGACGCCGGAGATAGAAGTTGACTTCTCGTTTGGTCAGAACGCGTATCGTTTTAAGCTTACTCCGACGGCTGACGAGAAGTTCTCAATAGCAGAATATGGACGGTATCTTGACTATTCCTGGTCTTGTTATGGAATGGGGCTGCTTGAGAGCCGATTGCAGGACATAAGGGATGAACGGTCTGCGCGCTACCCCGGATCTCCTGGCATCGGCCATTATGTCTATGGTGCTATCTCAAGGTGGACGGTTTACCATTTTCACGATACGAGTGCTACGGCTCCAATGCGACGTTCGGAAATTGTCGAGGATTGCGAGAAGTTACGTAACGATGGTGGCAATATTGCTCCGTTCCTGCTCGCCATGAGAAATGGTGATGCACGACAGCGAGAGAGTTACAAGCGCATTGTTGAAACGGTTCGACAAGTGACGCCTTTTTTTGATGATTTCAAACTTGATGTTGTTAAGGTTG
The DNA here is from genome assembly GCA_945834475.1 of uncultured Verrucomicrobiota bacterium. Taxonomy (GTDB): domain Bacteria; phylum Verrucomicrobiota; class Kiritimatiellia; order RFP12; family UBA1067; genus UBA1067. Next base: position 48,319 of record CAMAHK010000008.1, on the reverse strand, counting down.
GTGTTGCAGATAAGGTGAAACTTTCCTGGCGGCAAAAGGGTAGTGACTATCCGTTTCAGCCCTATCACTTTTCTGACGGCACGATTCGTTTCATCTGTCTTGCCGCAGCGTTGCTTCAGCCGAGTCCCCCGTCCACGATCATTATTGACGAGCCGGAATTGGGAATGCATCCGATGGCGATTTCGCTGCTAGCGGATATGATTAGTACGGCTGCGCGGCATACGCAGGTTGTTGTTGCTACGCAGTGCCCGCAGCTCATTGATCATTTTGGAGTTGAAGACTTGATCGTTGCCCGTCGGTCGGAGGGTGCATCTGTGTTTGAACGCCTTGATCCGACAGAACTTAAGGATTGGTTGGAGGATTATTCGCTCGGCGAACTGTGGCAGAAGAATATCATCAACGGAGGCCCTGCGCATGAGTAAGATGGTCAACGTGATGGTCGTGGGTGAGGGCGCGAGCGAACAGAACTTTGTTGTTCAGGTGCTTGCGCCTTACCTTGCAGTCAAAGGGATTTATCTTCAGGCGACACAGATTTCGAAGAAGGGGGAGAAGGGCGGTGATGTCAAGTTCTCTCGGGCGCAACGGGATGTGCTCAATTTCCTGAAGCAGCGCGAAGATCTTGTGGTAGCGACATTCGTCGATTATTATGGCGTCAAGGAGTGGCCTGGACTTGAAGAAGTCAGGGGGTTGAGCGAACCCACTCCTGCAGACATTGCACGAATCATGAATGATGCCGCAGTTGAAGACATACAGGAGAAGTTGAAAAACGTCCAGGTCAATCGTCGCTACATTCCCTTTACGGCGGTCCATGAGTTTGAAGCCTTATTGTTCAGTGATGCAGAGATACTTTCTAGTGAACTAGGTATTGACATTGCTCTTATTCGTAGTGCGCTACATGAATGTGGTTCGCCAGAACAAGTCAACACGCATCCAGATACGTCGCCATCAAATCGACTTATGGCCTGGACGAACGGTCACTATTCAAAGGCTCAACGCGGCATTGTTATTGCTGGAAAGATCGGTGTCGACAAGATGCGGCAGGAATGTCCTAACTTTGACGCCTGGCTAAAGCGACTAGAATCTCTTGTAGATGGTGACGACTGATAGTGGGGCGTCAGTTTGCGCTGTACTCCAAACACTAAGCAGTTTGTTGGTTGAATCCTTGTGATTGCGTGTTCCGGTCTCTGGGCGTTGTATAAAAGGAACAATTCCGCCCCTATTGCCTATTGCCTAACCCCTAACCCCTGGGTGCGATTTTCTCGCACTCGGATGTCAATGATCCGTCAAAGGGATGTCACCTGAGAAAATCGCACCCATGTTGTCGATTCCTCGTCTAGCGCGAGGCCGGATCGGTGTCATGAGCCAGAAGACGAAGTCGGGCACGACGTTCCACAATCTCCAGTATACAAAGAACAGGAATCATTTCGTGAAGTACATTCCGGCTTCCCAGCTCGCGGCGTACAAGGAGGCGACCGAGAACTACAGGCGGTTCATGGACCTTGTCGACGAATACATCGACATGATGAGCGAGAGAGCCGCGAAGGAAATCGAAAAGGAGGAGCGTGATGCCGAGGGAAAAGACGGCCACGGAAAAGTCTGACGAGCTCCTGGAGCGTCTCGTGTCGTTCGCAGACCGATGTATGACGCTTCTTCAGGCACTCCCCCGGAATCGGATCGGCGTTGCGAATTTCCGAGATCAGCTGACACGGAGCTCGACGGCGATTGCCGCAAACTATGCCGAGACGACGGCTCCGGAGTCGCGACGCGATTTCGCAAGTAAGATGTCGAAGGCACTCAAGGAAGCGAAGGAGAGTCGTCTCTGGCTATTTCTCATCTCAAAGCGAGGGTTCTTCGCCGAAGAGCGGATGCAACCGATCTTAGATGAGGTCAATGCGATCATCCGCATTCTGGGGAAAGGCGTGTCGACGACGCGCAAAGGAATTGTCGAGGAGGATGCGTCAGCAACGGACGATGCTGGACAATGATGGACACCGGCGGACGATGCTGAACAATTCGCACCCCTGTAGCCACTTGCTTCGCAAGCTCGCTGACGCTCGGGGGATATCGCCCGCAATTACAGTCAACCATGAGGCCAATGGCTGACCAACGGCGGGCGACCCCAGCTGCGGCTTGAACAGCTCGCGGCATGGGCTACCATGCGGCGGTTTTTAAATGAGCCACGCCTGGCCAGCGCTGGCCCGATTCCCACAGTGACGTGCGTCTGTGGTATAATATCCCCTAATTATGAGGGATCGTTTTTTTACCAAACTCGACTGGGCGTCGTTCTGGACGGCCACAGTGCTGACTTTTCTCGTTTACGCGTTCACGCTCGGGCCGAGTGTGGGCCTTGAAGACTCGGGCGAACTCGCGACGGCGGCCGCGAATCTGGGCGTGCCGCATCCGCCGGGCTATCCGTTCTGGACGTTCTGCTCGTGGCTCTTCTGCAAGGCGTTCGGCTGGGTGACGTACATGGGCCATCCGACGCCGGCGTGGTGCGTCTCGCTCTGCTCGGCCGTCTTCGGCGCGTTCGCGGCCGGTTGCACGGCGATGCTCATTTGCCGCAGTGCGCACGATTTCGTGGGCTCCGTACCGCGGTGCGCAAGCGCCCCCGTACCGCCGCCCGTCTCGGGCGCGGCGTCTCCAAGCTTGCTGTTACCCGCCGCGGGCGAGACGCACCGCGGTACGGGGATTCTCGCCTTTGGTGGCGGTGTCGCCGGCGCGCTGACGTTCGCGCTCTCGCCGGTCGAATGGTCGCAGTCGACGATTGTCGAGATCTACTCGCTCAACGCGCTCTTCCTAATGGGAGTCTTCCTCCTGTCGTACCGGTGGATGCGCAAACCGTCCGACAAGATGCTCTGGGCGACGGCGTTCATCTTCGGCCTTGGGCTCACGAACTACCAGGTACTCCTCTTTGCGATCGTGCCCCTCGCACTCATCATCGCGCTCAAGAACCTCGCGATGTTCCGCGACTTCATGCTCTACCTGATCCCGGTCGCGCTCACCTGGCAGATCTTGCAGGTCGGCCAGCTCGTCCGCGCTGACCGCTACATGTCGGCCGATGCGATCAACAAGCACCTGCCGCTCGTCAACCAGGCGATTTCGACGCCCTCCACGACGGCAATCGTCCTCGGTCTCGTCCTCCTCATCGGTGCAATCGTCCTCGCGATCTACGCCAAGCAGAATCGTTTGCCGGTCTTCCGCTCTACACCTCATCTCTACACCTCAATCATCCTCTACGGCGGCGGGGCCGGTGCCGCGCTCATCTTCCTCTCGTCGTTCCTCTTCACGTCGACGAATACGTGGACGGGCGTGACGGCCGAGGTCGCGCCGCTCATCGCGCCGACGCGCTATGCGTTCATTGCGGCGATGATCGCGGGGTCGGTCGTCGCGGCGGTTTTGGCCGCGATGAAGGGGGATGGGCTTGGAGACGCCGCGGGCGAGACGCACCGCGGTACGAGGGAATTGATGATCTCCGCCGGCTTCGCGTTGGTCGCGGTTGTCGCGGCGGCTTTGGTGCCGTCGGCCGGGGACGGCGGGTACATGGGCGAGGCCTATCCGTGGGGAAAGTCGACGCTCATCTTCTGGGTGGTGATCGCGCTCCTGATCGGACTCTCCTGCACGGTTAAGAAGGGTCTCTGCTACGCGATTCCGGTCGCGGGTCTCCACATCGCGGCGTTCACGCTCCTCGCGCACGGCGCGCTCAACGGGCTCACGCATCCGTGCTCGTGGTACTTCGGCTGGCCGATCGCGTGGAATTTCGTTTTGCTCGCGCTCATCTGGGCGACGCTCCCGAACGGACGCGCGGTTGCCGGCGCGGCGTTCTTCGCGCAGCTCGGCATTTCGTTCTACGCGTACATGCCGATCGTCTCCGACCTGCGCAATCCGCCGATGAACTGGGGCTATCCGCGCACGTGGGAGGGCTTTAAGCATGCGCTCATGCGCGGACAGTACGAGGCGATCGGCTTCCAGCTACCGAACCTTGGACAGATCCTCAATTACTTCGAGGACGTGCGCGTCCAGTTTACGGACCTCCTCATTCCGTTCGCGCTCGTGCCGTTTGCGGCGGGGCACTGGATCGTCAGGAAGGAGAACCGCAAGGCGTTCTGGCAGTGGATGGTGCCGGCGCTCGTCTGCTTCCTGTTAATGAGCTTCCTCCTGATCGGCCTCGCGAACGTCAAGGGCGACCTGCAGGATGGCTTCATCCAGAAGGTGAAGTTCATCGCCTCGCACGCAATGCTCGCGCTCTGGATCGGCTACGGACTCGTCTTCGCCGCCGTCTGGGCACTTAAGATGCTGGGAGAGCGCCTCGGCGTGGGGTCACGCCGGGTACTCTCGGAATCGTCGTCCGCCGAGCTACCAAGTACCCGGCGTGACCTCACGCCGTGGCGCTGGCAAACGCACCTCCCTCTTCTTCTTTCGGCTGCGATGGTCCTCATCGCGTTCGTCTATCCGCTCGTCGACAACTACTGCGGCACGTATCAGCTCGGCGTCAATGAGGTCGCGTTCAAGCTCGGCGGGTGTGAGCAGAACGGACACACCTTCGGGTGGCAGTTCGGCGCGTATCAGCTTGAGGGTGCGAACGCGATCAAGGAGCAGATCGTCGCGGACGAGGAACCCTTGCCCGATCCGACGTATCCGCCGCCGATGGACAAGTTCTCGATCTTCTTCGGCGGCACCGATCCGGGGCGTTTCGTGCCGACGTACATGATCTACTCGGCGCTGTTCCGTCCCGACGTCTACCTCATCACGCAGAACGCGCTGGCGGATGACACGTACATGTCGGTGCAGCGCGACCTCTACGGCGATGAGATCTGGATCCCGGCGAAGGAGGACTCGGCCGAGGCGTTCAACATCTACGTCGACGAGGTGCAGAGCGGGAAGCGTCCCGCGAACGGCGACCTCAAGATCGAGAACGGCCGCGTGCAGGTGACGGGTGCGCTCGGCGTGATGGAGATCAACGGCATCCTCACGAAGATGATGCACGACCACGACAAGAACCGCCACGCGTTCTACATCGAGGAGTCGTATGTGATTCCGTGGATGTATCCGTACCTTTCGCCGCATGGTCTCATCATGAAGATCAACGCGAAGCCGACACCGTATGACGCGAAGCGCGCGGCGCAGGACCGCGACTTCTGGGACTGGTACACGCGCCGGCTTCTCGACGATCCGATGTACCGCCGCGACTTCGCGGGACAGAAGAGCTTCTCGAAGCTCCGGGCCGCGCTTGCCGGACTCTACAACAAGCAGGGTCGCTACCGCGAGGGCGCGCAGGCGTTCCGCGAGGCGGTGCTCCTCTATCCGGCCTCGCCCGAGGCGTCGTTCCGCTACGCGCAGGAGTGCCTCCTGCCGTTCCGCAAGTACGACGTCGCGCTCGAGATGATGGAATACACGGACAAGATCGACCCGAACAACCGCCGCACAGCCTCGCTTCGGAGCTATGTCACGCGCATCCGCACGCTCACAGCCGAGCTCGAGCGGCTGGAGGCGAAGCGGAGCGATCCGAAGACGCGTCTCACGGACCAGGAGATCTTCGCGCTCGCGACGTGCTATTACGAAATGGGCCGGATCGGCGACGCCGGGCAGCTCGTGCGTGCGCTCGTCGACAAGCTCGCCGACGCGCAGACGTTGCAGCTCGCCGCACAGATGCTCGCCGAGGCGCACATCGACGCGGAGGCCGAGAAGGCGCTCTCGAAGTACCTGCGGCTCCGTGCGACGGACGCGAACGCGTGGGCGGATCTCGCAAAGGTGCAGCAGCGCCAGAACAAGCGAAAAGCCGCACAGGAGAGCTTCATCCAGGCCTACCGCCTCGACAAGAACACGATCTTCTCGCGGCTGCAGAAGGAACAGGATCTCTACGACATCGCCGCGCCGCTCTTCCGACAGCGCTGACCGACTTCTTTAACTCGAAAGGAAAAATTGAACATGAAAGCTCCTAAGAAGGGTATCAAGTGGGAAGAACTCGGCTTCGGGTTCTCGGACGTGAACTGCCATCTGCGCATGACGTGGAAGGATGGCAAGTGGTCCAAGCCGAAGTTCGTGAAGGATCCCGAGATCACGATGCACATCGGCGCGGCGTGCCTCCACTATGGCCAGGAGTGCTTCGAGGGTATCAAGGCGTTCCGTCAGAAGGACGGCAAGATCGTCATCTTCCGTCCCGAGGAGAACGCGAAGCGCATGTACCGCACGGCCCTTCGCACCTGCATGGCGCCGGTCCCCGTCGAGACGTTCGTCGAGTGCTGCAAGGCGATCGTGAAGAAGAACGCCGAGTATGTGCCGCCGTACGGGACGGGCGGTTCGCTCTATATCCGTCCGCTGCTTATCGGCACGGGTCCGCAGATCGGCGTCGCACCGTCGAAGGAATACACGTTCATGATCATGGTCATGCCGGTCGGCGCGTACTACAAGGGCGGCATCAAGCCCGTCCGTGCGGTGATCTTCGACGACTGGGACCGCGCGGCACCGCACGGCATGGGTGATGTCAAGGTCGGCGGCAACTACGCCGCGGGCATCTTCGCGCACGAGAAGGCGAAGCACGACGGCTGGCCGGTCGAGCTCTACCTCGACGCGAAGTCGCACAAGTACATCGAGGAGTTCGCGACCTCGAACTTCGCGGGCATCACGAAGGACGGCAAGTACGTCACGCCCGACAGCTGCTCGGTGCTCCCGTCGGTGACGAACATGTCCCTCAAGCAGTGCGCGGAAGACCTCGGCATCACCGTCGAGTGCCGTCCGATCCCGTTCACGGAGATCAAGAAGTTCGACGCGGTCGCCGCGCTCGGCACGGCCGTTGTGATCACGCCCGTCTGGGAGATCACCCGCGGCAAGCAGGTCGTCAAGATTTCCGACAAGGACACGGTCCATCCCGTCCTCCAGAAGCTTTACGACCAGGTCCAGGGCATCCAGTACGGCACGGTCAAGGATACGCACGGCTGGTGCGTTGAGGTGAAGTAAGTGGACGACACCTCGACCCTCATCGAGACGGCGCTTCAGATGACGCAGAAGTCTTATGCGCCGTACTCGAACTTTCACGTCGGCGCGGCGGTGCTCGCCGCGTCCGGCAAGATCTACGGCGGCGCGAACGTCGAGAACGCCTCCTACGGCGGCACGATGTGCGCCGAACGCAGCGCAATCTTCCAGGCCGTCAACGCCGGCGAGCGCCGAATCCTGGCCGTCGCCGTGGCGGGCGGCCCGAAGGGCGTCGTGACGGACTACTGCGCACCCTGCGGACTCTGCCGTCAGGTGATGCGCGAATTCGGTGACCCGAAGACGATGAAGGTCTACATCGCCAAGTCGCCGACAGACTACCGCGAATACACGCTCGAGCAGCTTCTCCCCGAAAGCTTCGGCCCCGAATCGCTCGAGCTCCGCGCGGCAGCAGAAATCGAGAAACCCTCGGCACTTTACATCTAAACTGCCATCAGTTTAATACTTGTCACCAGGAGGGGCCGAGTTTGCGCTTTCCACGATTGTGTCAGGCACAAACGTGGAATACGCGCAATATTTTCCTGCATTCAAGTATCTGGGGGCTTTCGCCCCAGGGGCGCCGCAACTGAGTAATGTCGGAAACGGAGATGACATTGCTATATGGCCACAGATTCACTCACTGAATGAAGCCCTAGCTTTTGAAGAACTCCTCCGCGAGCCGCACCGACGCCATCGCGTCTTTCGCGTAGTAGGTCGCGTGGATTTCGCTGGCGTACTCGGGCGTCATCACCGCACCGCCGACAAACGTCTTGATGGACGGATCGGCGGCGTTCAATTTTTCGATCGTCTCCTTCATGTAGACGACGGTCGTCGTCATGAGCGCCGAAAGTCCGACGAGCTTGCACTTCGTCTCGAGCACCTTGGCGACAATCGCCTCGGGCTCGACGTCCTTGCCCATGTCAATGACCCTGAAGCCGTAGTTCTCAAGCAGCGCCCTGACGATGTTCTTGCCGATGTCGTGGATATCGCCCTTGACGGTCGCGATGAGGATCGGTCCCTTCGGCTCGGCGGCACTGCCTGACTGTTCGAGTGCCGCGCGAATGACCTCGAACGCCGCCGAAGCCGCTTCGGCCGCCATCAGCAGCTGCGGCAAGAAGAGCTTGCCCGATTCAAATCCCTTGCCGACGATCTCCAGTGCCGGCACGATCTCGCCGTCAATGAGCGCGATCGGTGTCGTGCCCGCGGCGAGCGCGTCGCGCGAGAGTTGCGCTGCGTCGGCGCGGAGTCCGTGGATGATGGCGGAGGTCAGCCCCGTACCGCAGTGCGTCCCCGCCTGCGGCGTCTCCAAGTTGCTGGCCGTTGTCGGCTGGGTGAGTGCCGCGGGCGAGACGCACCGCGGTACGGGTGAAGCGCTTCCTCCGACACTTCCCGTCTCCACGGCCTTGATCCACTCCCCACACGCCGGGTCGCGTCCCGTCAGGGCGCGCCAGCTCTTGTAGGCGGTCATCATCTCGACTGAGAGCGGATTGATGATCGCGCTGGTGAGTCCCGCCTCGAGGGCGAGGGAATAGAACGTCGCGTTGAGGAGCGGACGCGCGGGGAGCCCGAAGGAGATGTTGGAAACGCCCAGGACCGTCCTCACGCCGAGTTCGGCGCGGATGCGGCGGAGCGACTCGAGGATCACGGGGACGCTCGTCGGATCGGCGCTCATCGCGAGACAGAGGACGTCGATGACGAAGTCGTCCTTGGTGAGTCCGTACTCGGCGCCGCGCGCGATCATCTTCTTCGCGAGCGCGAGGCGTCCCTCGACCGTCGGCGGAATGCCGTTCTCGTCCAGCGTGAGCGCGACGAGGACGCCGCCGTATTTCGCGACGATCGGGAAGACGGCGTTCATCACCTCTTCCTTTGCGTTCACCGAGTTGATCATCGCCTTGCCGTTGTAGTGCCGGAGCGCGTTCTCGAGCGCGACGGGATCGGACGTGTCGATCTGGAGCGGCGTGTCGGTGATCGACTGGATCGCCTCGACCGTCTCGCGCAAGACCTTCGGCTCGTCGATCCCGGGGACGCCGGCATTGACGTCAAGAATAGGCGCCCCCGCCTCAACCTGAGCAATCGCCTCGCGCAGAATGTACCCCATGTCGCCCGCCTTGTACGCCTCGCGAAGCTTCTTCTTCCCCGTCGGATTGATCCGCTCGCCGATGACGAGGGAGTCGTTCAGGGGGAGTTCGACGGTGCGCGAGTAGGAGGAGACGACTGTGGGAAGTGTCGTACCGCGGTGCGTCCTCGCCCGCGGCGTCACCAAGCAGCCATCGTCCGACGGATGAATCTCCAAGTTGCTGTTACCCGCCGCGGGCGAGACGCACCGCGGAACGATGTTCCTCACCGCGGCAATGTGCTGCGGTGTCGTTCCGCAGCAGCCGCCGACGTAGGTGGCGCCGGCGGCAATGCAGGCGGCGATGTCCTTTGCGAATGCCTCGGGATCGACCGTGAAGACCGTCTGCCCGTCCACGACCTTGGGGAGTCCCGCATTCGCCTTGACGATGATTGGGATGTGCGTGCGCGTCGCGAGACGCTGGACGAAGGGGAGAAGCTTGTCGGGACCGAGTCCGCAATTAAAGCCGCAGGCGTCGGGCTTGAGCGCGTTGAAGAGCGCGGCGATCGTATCGACATCGGCGCCCGTCAGGAGCTTGCCGTCCTCGGACAGCGAGACGGACGCGAGAATCGGCAGATTCGCGTTTTCCTTCGCGGCGAGAAGCGCGGCCTTGAGCTCGTACGTGTCGGCGAAGGTCTCGAGGAAGATGAGATCGGCGTCCGCTTCCGCGCCGAGGCGGATCTGTTCGGCGAAGGCGTCGTAGGCGGCGTCGAACTCGAAGTCGCCCGAGGGCTTTAAGAGTCTGCCGGTCGGTCCGACGTCCAGCGCGACCCTCTCGGCACCCGCCGCGCGGGCATTGGCAACGGCCGCCGCGATGACGTTCTTGAGCGGCGCGTCGCCGTGGTATTTCGCGGGGTTCGCCCCGAAGGTGTTCGTCGAGATGATGTTCGCGCCGGCCTCGACATAGGCGCGGTGAATCGCGACGATGTCGCCGGGGCGGGTCAGGTTCCAGAGCTCGGGAATCTCTCCGGGCTGAAGTCCGCGCTGTTGAAGTTGGGTGCCCATCGCACCGTCGAGCTGAATGATCATGGCTGAATTCCGATGATGGCCGTCACGCTTTTGGAGGGAATCATGAGAAAGGTCTCGGTCAGCGTGATGCCGAGCGTCTTCCGAGCGTCCAGCGCCGCGAGAAAGTCAGGTTGAACCGAAAGAGGAAGGTCGCCGTAGCCGGGCGAGTAGCGCGGCAGGAGTTTCTCGCCCCAGCTCGCGGTCTCGTCGTCGATGTACTGTTCGATGGCCGTCGCCGCAATCGCCTGCACGATCAGAAGGTCGGCCGCGCTCAACGCCGCGTACTTGCGAATGAGCCGGTCGACGTCATGTCCGAGCGTCGCCGCAAAGAGATACGCCTCGCGAGCCCCCCGCAGACACCGCCAGAGGTCGCGACTTGCGAGGGTGAGGGGGCCGATTTCGTACCGCGGTGCGTCCTCGCCCGCAGCGTCTCCAAGCGGCTGGCCAGCGCCGCGGGCGAGACGCACCGCGGTACGGAGGTATTGCGAGACCGGCCGCGCCGCGGCCAGGACCTCGTGTTCGAGGCGGTCGATGCGCACCGTCAGGACCGCGTCCGGTTCGGCGCGGCCCATCTTCATGTAGCGCAGAATCTCGCTGCGGTCAAGCTTCAACGATCGACCTCAGGTTGCGGAGAATCGCCTCGCCGATCTCCGGCTTGTTCATCGTGTAGACGTGCACGTGGTTGACGCCGTTCGCGAAAAGGTCGATGATCTGCTCGGTCGCGTAGGCGATGCCGGCAGAGAACATCTGGTCCGGCTTCTCGCCGAACTTGTCGACGATCATCTTGAAGCGCGAGGGCAGATATGTGCCCGAGAGCTGGCAGATGCGCTTGATCTGCTTGCCGTTGGTGACGGGCATCACGCCTGCGACGACCGGCACGGTGATGCCGTGTTCGCGGACCTTCGCGAGATAGCGGTAAAGGATGTTGTTCTCGAAGAACATCTGCGTCGTCAGGAACTGGACGCCCGCGTCGACCTTCTTCTTGAGGTTCTCGATGTCATCGGCGAGATGCTCGCATTCGGGATGGCATTCGGGATAGCACGCGCCGCCGATCGAAAAGCCGCCGACGTCGCGGATGACCGCGGCGAGGTCGCTCGCGTGGGCGTAGTGTCCCGGCAGCTCGGTCTCGCCGACGGGCCTGTCCCCGCGGAGGGCAAGAATGTTGGCGACGCCGGCGCTGCGGAGCGCGGCGAGTTCCTCCTGGATCTTCTCGCGCGTCGAGGTGAGGCAGGTGAGATGCGCGAGGGGCGTCACGCCCTGGCGGACGATGTGCTCGGCAATGGTGCGCGTGTTCGTGTTCGCGCCCCCGCCCGCCCCGTAGGTGACGGAAATGAAGGCGGGCTTCAGGGCGCAGAGACGGTCCACGGCCGCGACGATCGGCTCGAACGCGGCGTTCTGCTTCGGAGGAAAGACCTCGAACGAGACCGAGGGCTTGGCAGAGAACAGAATGTCAGGAATCTTCATAGGATGTGGTATTATAGCAAAAGGGTTAGATGACGTATTCGGCGAGCGACAGCGGAATCGACTTCTTGCCGGAGAGACGGCTCAAGATGGAGTCGAGCGTGATCGCTTGGAGGGTGTTCTTGACGGCCGCGTTGACGTCCGACCAGACGAGGCGCGTCGGACACGTCTTGAGTCGCTCACAGGACTTCGGCTCGGCGAGGCAATCGAGGAGGGCGACCGGCCCCTGCAGGGTCTCGATGACGGCGAGCAGCGTGATGTCGGCCGGGGACTTCGCCAGACGGAAGCCGCCCTGCTTGCCGCGGATCGAATGGATCATGCCCGCTTCGCGCAAGGGAATGACGAGACGGCTCGTGAACTTTTCCGAGATACCCTGAGTCTCGCAGATCTCCTTCATGAGCCGCGGCCGGTCGGCCGTTTCGTGTTGCGCGATATCCATGAGGATGCGCAAACCGTATCGTGCTTTAGCCGAAATCTTCATGGCGGAAAGTATATCAAAAATTTCTCTACTCTCCTAGTAGACAACGAGTGCGGGTTGTGCTATACTACGCATAGTTCTCTACCGAACGGGTAGACAAATGAAAGACAACACGAAAGAAGGTACGACAATGAGCAAGATCGCGAAGAGCATTCTGGAAAAGGTTGGCGGCACGCCCTTGGTGGAACTTTCGTCCCGAATGAACACGTCCGAGGCGAAGGTCCTCGTGAAGGTTGAGTTTTTCAATCCGGGCGGCAGTGTGAAGGATCGCGTTGCGGCGGCGATGGTCGAGGCGGCGGAGAAGGACGGCACGCTCAAGCCGGGCGCGACGATCATCGAGCCGACGAGCGGCAATACGGGTGTTGGTCTCGCGCTCGTGAGCGCCGTGAAGGGGTATCACCTCATTCTCACGATGCCCGAGACGATGTCCATTGAGCGTCGCAAGCTCGCGGCGGCCTATGGCGCTGAGATCGTGCTGACGCCGGGTTCGGAGGGCATGAAGGGCGCGATTGCGAAGGCTGAAGAGCTTCGCGATTCGACGCCGGGCGCGGTCATCCTCCAGCAGTTCGAGAATCCGGCGAATCCGGCGCGGCACAACGTGACGACGGGTCCCGAAATCTGGGCGGATACCGACGGCAAGGTCGATGCGTTTGTCGCGGGCGTCGGGACGGGCGGTACGCTGACGGGTGTTGGCAAGTACCTGAAGGCGCAGAATCCGAACGTGAAGGTCTTTGCGGTCGAGCCCGATACGAGTCCCGTTCTCTCGCAGGGCAAGGCGGGTCCCCATAAGATCCAGGGTATTGGCGCGGGCTTTGTGCCGAAGACGCTTGACACGACGGTCTACGACGGGGTGATCCCGGTTGCGGCAGAGAACGCGGGCGAGACGGCGCGCGCGCTGGCGGCGAAAGAAGGACTCTTGGTCGGTATCTCGTCCGGTGCGGCGGCTTACGCGGCGCTTGAACTCGCGAAGAAGCCGGAATGGGCGGGTAAGACGATTGTCGCCCTCCTTCCCGATACCGGTGAGCGCTACCTCTCAACCTGGCTCTTCTCGTAATAAAAAGAAATCATCCATCACTTATCACTTAACACTTAACACTTATCACTATTATGGCTCTTCATCCTGAAACTATCGCCCTGCACGAGGGCTGGAACGGCGATCCTGTGACGCATGCGTGCGCGGTCCCCGTGTATCGCACGACGGCTTACAACTTCGACAACGCGCAGCATGGCGCGGACCTCTTCGCGCTCAAGCGTGCGGGCAACATCTACGCGCGACTGATGAACCCGACGGAGGACGTCCTCGAGAAGCGTTTTGCGAAACTCGAAGGCGGTATCGCGGCGCTGACGCTCGCGTCAGGCACGGCGGCGATCTACTTCACGGTCACGAACATCGCGGAGGCGGGCAGCGAGTTCGTCTCGGTCGACAATGTCTACGGCGGCACGTTCGTGCAATTCAACACGATCCTGAAGCAGTCCAACAACATCACCGTTCGTTGGACGCATCTCAACGACTTCGCGGCCGTCGAGGCGGCGATCAACGAGAAGACGCGCTTCGTCTACGTCGAGACGATCGGCAATCCAACCTTGGGCGTCGCCGATCTCGAGAAGTACGCCGAAGTCGCGCACAGGCACGGGCTCCCGCTTGTCGTGGACGCGACGTTCTCGACGCCGATCCTCGAGCAGCCAATCACCTGGGGCGCGGATGTCGTCATCCACTCGCTCTCGAAGTGGATCGGGGGACACGGCGCCGGCATCGGCGGTGTGGTGATTGACGCGGGAACCTTCAACTGGGACAATCCGCGCTTCCCGCTCTACACCGAGCCGGACACGGGTTATCACGGCATCAAGTGGGGCGAGGCGATCGGCGCGGCGGCGTTCATCACGCGCCTCAGGACGGTCGGGCTCCGCAATCAGGGTCCGACGCTCTCGCCGGACGCAAACTGGATCTTCCTCCAGGGCGTCGAGTCGCTGCCGCTGCGCATCGCGCGTCACGCGGAGAACGCGCAGAAGGTCGCGGAGTTCCTCGCGCAGCATCCGAAGGTCGCGTGGGTGAAGTATCCGACGCTCTCCGATCCGGAGCTCGCGAAGAAGTATCTCCCGAACGGCGCGGGCGGCATGGTCGTCTTCGGCGTGAAGGGCGGGGTTGCAGAAGGCATCAAGTTCGCGGACGGACTTAAGCTCTTTACGCAGCTCGCAAACGTCGGCGATGCCCGCTCGCTCGTCATTCATCCGGCCTCGTCGACGCACTCGCAGCTTACCGAAGAGGAGCAGCGTGCCGCGGGACTTCCGCCGGAATTGATCCGTCTCTCAATCGGTATCGAGCATATCGACGATATTCTCGCCGACCTCGATCAGGCGCTGGCTGAGGTCTAAAGGAACTTTTAAAAACTTTGCGCGGAAAAATCTAAAATTCCCCCTTGACGCTCCTCAGCCGAAAATGATATACTACATACCACTTGCGAGGGCTATTAGCTCAGTTGGTTAGAGCGCTTCCTTGACATGGAAGAGGTCAGTGGTTCGAATCCACTATAGCCCACCACCTCAGAAGTGCGTTTCACCCAATAAAATCAAGGGTTGAACGCATTTTTTGTTTATCCGAACCATCCGCCTCCTGGGCAATTTGCAAGGGGGTGAAACGAGGTGAATTTAGAACAAAGTAGGGAACGGAAAATCGGGTAGGGAACGAAAGATTTTTTTCAAAAGATTTTCCGTGCGCCGCATTTGAGACCCGTTCGCGAGAAATTGTTGCCTCTTGATGGGTGGCTGCCATTTGGGGAGGGTTTTCAAATTGATACCTTATGCCGTATCAATTCGTAATGATGGCCTTGACTGCGGTTTGAGAAAGCGATATACTATATTTAAAGTTTTCGAGAAGATACCTGGAGGGGTATCAAACTGAGATGACACAATACGATTCTATTTGCGACGAAGCGATTTGCAATTACGGACTGATCTCAACGGAGCGGGCCGCTGAGTTGGGTGTGCACCGTAAGGAACTGTATGATTGGGTTCGGTTGGGACGAATGGAGAAATGCGGACGCGGGCTGTATCGGATCGCGCATTATCTTCCGACGGAATACGATCATTATGCCATGGCCGTTGCGCTTGTTGGTGGTGACGCTTGGTTGTGGGGCGATGCGGTGCTGGCGATGCATAACCTCGCCTTGGTGAATCCTGCGCGTTACAAGGTGGCCACAAAGCGCAATGTCCGGAAGTCTTTGCCTGATTGGATTGAAATCACGCATCGATTTAATGAGGCGGATGTTGATGAATTCAACGGCATCCCTTGTCAGAACCTTGCCTCTGTCTTCATTGATTACAAGGATACTTTGATGCGGGATCGTCTTCTGCAGGCGATTACGGAGGCTTCCAATCGCGGATTGCTGAATGTGTCAGATATGGATCGGCTGAGGAAGGAGTTTTCTCTGTGAAACGTCCGAATACCTATGTGAATCTGATTAAGGCGATCAATTCGCTGTGTAGGGGGAAAGATCCCGTCCGCGTTTCCCGGGCGATGGCAAATGTCATTGTCGGACAGATTTTGCCTGATGGTGTCGTCAAGGGCGGAAGTTCTTTGATGTTTAGGTTCGGCGAACGCGTTACGCGCTACACGCGCGACGTTGACACGGCGCGTGTCATGGATCAGGAGCAGTATAAAGAGCTTCTGAGTGATGCGCTGGCAAAGGGGTGGAATGGCTTTACTGGTGAGCTTATCGAAGTTCCTCCGCCGAAGCCGGAAGGTGTGCCGTCGGTCTATGTCATGATGCCGTATGATATCAAGCTCAAGTACATGGGGCGTCCTTGGCAGACGGTCCGCATCGAGATTGGTCACAATGAGATTGGCGATGCTGACGATTGTGACGCGTATTTGCTGGAAGAGATGGCGGAGCTGTTCGAGCAACTGTCTTTTCCGCGACCGAAGCCTGTGCCCCTGATGAAGCTGTCTTATCAGATTGCACAAAAGCTTCATGCTGTTAGCGAGGAAGGAAGTGCACGGGCTCATGACCTGATCGATCTCCAGCTGATCGTCCTGCATTCGCAGCTTGACCTCTCAGACGTGCGCTCCAAGTGCGTCCGCCTGTTTGATTACCGCCGCAAGCAGTCCTGGCCTCCGAAGATCACCAAACGTGATGGTTGGGATGGAGTCTACGAGGCAGCCCTCAAAACCATCGTCGACAAGTCATCGATCGGCCCGACTGTAGATGAGGCGGTTGTGTGGGTGAATGATTTGGTGTCGCGAATCGCTGTATCTTGAGCGCGGTAGCAGAGTTAGCGGGAAATAATCGATGAACGATATCTTTGCCTTTCGCAAACAGCTTGTTGAGAACTACAAAAAGTTCTCGACGAGCTTTGCTTCGCCCCGTTCTAACGATATTGCGAAAGCGGTAAGGGCTGCCTATGACGATGGCAAGTTCTGGCCGGATCCGCTCATTCAGATTAACCCGAACTATCGCAAGGGCGGAAATATTGCCGACCTCGCGGCAGCGGGGGTGGTTGAGCCCGAGACGGCGCAGATTTTCCAAGTCGGCAAGCAGGACGATCCTCCGCATCCGACGCCGATTACGCTCTATCGTCACCAGATGGAAGCCCTCAACATGGTGGCGGGGCAGAAAAGCTATGTCGTGACGACCGGTACGGGTTCGGGCAAGTCGCTGACATTCTTCATTCCGATCGTCAACCGGATCATCCAGGAAAAGAAGACCGATCATTCAAAGCGCATTCGCGCCGTCATCGTCTATCCGATGAACGCGTTGGCGAACAGCCAGTTTGAGGAAATCGGCAAGTTTCTTGATGGTTCGTCCCTGGTGACGGTCAAGCGCTATACGGGACAGGAAAGCTCGTCCGAGCGTGCCGCAATCAAGGCCGATCCGCCGGACATCCTGCTCACGAACTATGTGATGCTCGATTTGATTCTCACGCGCTACCATGAGGATCATGAAGTCGTCGAGGCCGCCCAGAATCTCGAGTTCCTGGTATTGGACGAGTTGCATACCTATCGTGGACGACAGGGCGCGGATGTCGCCATGCTAGTGCGCCGCATTCGGGCGCAGCTCAACGCCAAGAACCTCCTGTGCATTGGCACTTCGGCCACGATGGCCTCCGTTGGCTCAACGGAAGATCGCCAGCAGGCTGTGGCCAACGTCGCGGCAAAGATATTCGATGCGGCAATTCCGGCTCAACAGGTTATTCTCGAAGAGCTTGAGTATGCCACGGCCGCGATTCCTGACGTGCAGGTGCAGGCGGCGCTGCCGTCCCGTGTGCAGGCGGCCTCGTCGTGGACGACCCTCGAGGCATTCCAAAATGATCCGCTTGCTGTCTGGATCGAACATAATTTGGGCATTGCGCGTAATGATGCGGACGGTAAGCTGGAACGTGCGAAGCCCCTGACGCTCCGTGAGGCGTCCGAGAAGTTGGCTGCCGCGGCCTCGTGTTCATGTGAGGAGGCTGATACGGCGCTCCGGGGTTTCCTTACGGGTTTGTACACCAAGTCGGACTGGCCGGGCGGTCGTGCGCCGTTCGCCTTTAAGCTGCATCAGTTCATCAGTGGCCCCGGTCAGGTGATGACGACGCTTGAGAAGCCGGGCGAGCGCATGGTTGAACTTGACATGCAACGCTTTGCGCCCGGCACTCAGAATGCCGAGAAGAGACTCTATTCGACGTACTTCTGCCGATTCTGCGGACAGGAGTATATTCCCGTTTGGTTTACGACAGGCGATTCCGGTTCGGGGACCCTCGTCATGCCGCGAGAACTGAGCGACAACTCGAAGCAGAATGGCGATGATGCGAATACGCACCCCGGATTCCTCTGTCCGATCGACACCTTGGACACAGAGAGTGTCTTCCCGTGCCCGTTCGATACCGCCACCGAGGCGATGAAGGAATTTCTTCCTGACGAATGGTTCACGATCAACAAAAAAGGCGAACGCGTGCTGGGCGATACGTACAAGGACCGGATGCCGGTTGCCATCCGCGTATTGCCCAACGGGCAGCTCTCCGCGACGGACGGCACGCCGTTCTGGTATCTGCCCGGCGCGCATACCTGGTGCCTGAACTGCGGTCAGACGCACAGTGCCGCAGGCCGTGACAACAACCGTCTTGTCGGCCTCTCGGGAGAGGGTCGTTCGTCCGCAACAACCATTCTGACGCTCTCCGCGTTGAATCTGATGTATGCCCAGGAAGGCGGATCGAACAAGCTTCTCGGCTTTACCGACAATCGTCAGGATGCGGCTCTTCAGTCCGGACACTTCAATGAGTTCATCTTCACGGTGACGCTCCGCTCGGCTCTTCTTGCCGCCCTGGAGCATGCGCCTGAACAGCGGATCGAGTCGGGTGAGATTGCGAACCGTGTCTTTGAGGCCCTTGGCTTCAAGACGATGGACCGGGAGGTTCTCGCGGAATACCTTGAGAACCCGGAACTGATTGGCGGTGCTCTTCGGGCGGCGCAGAAGGTGCTCTGTTTTATGCTGGGTTATCGCCTTCATGCCGATCTGGGCCGTGAATGGCGCTTTAACAATCCGAATCTTGAGCAGCTGCGCCTGTTGAAGGTCAAGTACAGCTGGGTGCATGAGCTGATCAATTCGGAGAAGCTCCTGACCAATGAGATATTGAGCACGCTCTCGGTGAAGAAAAGGCAGCAGTTCGCGGAGCTCGTGTTCGACCACCTTCGTAAGTCGCTCTGCATCCGCAGCGACTATTTCGATCCTGAGGAGCAGGATCAGATGCGGAAGGGCGGCAACGGTTATCTGCTCGAGACCTGGCGCATGCCGTCCGACAAGGACCACCTGGATCGTGCGAAGGACCTCTATCTCTTCAAGCAGCGCAAAGAAGACCTTCAGCAGAACGAGGCGACGCGGATCGCCGATCGTCAGCTGACCAAGCATGATGCGGTCAGCGGGTCGTTCTCTTCGCGCCTTTTCAAGATTCTCGTCAAAGGGCACGGAGGTTCGGGCAAGAGCCTCTGGCGGGAGACTCAGTGGACTGCAGATTCTGCAGGGACAAGCTTTGCCAATACGGCGGAAAACCGTGCGCTTTTGTTTGAAGCCGTGCAGGTTCTCCTGATGACGGCCCGTGACGCCGGTATTGTGGAGGCGGCGAACATCGGTTCGGCCGAACATCCGGTCATCAAATGCCGCCTCGATTCCGCGGCGATTGTCTGGACGTTGGCCGATGAGACCGAACTCGAGGACTCGGGCAAGGTTCGTGCTGACGGGTCGATTCGCAACCGCTTCTTCATTGATCTTTATCAGCGGACGGCCCAATCCCTTGGTAATTACGGCAAGCGCATCTATCTTTACGAATCGCACGAGCACACGGCACAGGTCGAACCCGAATTGCGCGAAATGCTGGAGATGCGCTTCCGCAACAAAGACAAGGACCAGAAGGACTTCGCCGAAAAATATCCGGAGCAGCGCTTCAAGCCTCTGCCGGTGATGTACTGCTCGCCGACGATGGAGCTTGGCGTTGATATCTCGACCCTGGACATGGTCTACATGCGCAACGTTCCGCCGACTCCTGCCAATTACGCCCAGCGCTCCGGACGCGCCGGACGAAGCGGCCAGGCGGCCCTCGTCGTGACGTATTGCACGTCTCTTTCGCCGCATGACCAGTGGTTCTTCCAGCGGATTGCCGATATGGTTCATGGCGAGGTGTGCGTGCCCGCGTTGGACCTGACCAACAAGGATCTTGTTGACAGTCATCTTCGTGCGGTTTGGATGTCGCAGGTGAAGAAGGATCTCCCAGTGAACATCAGCGAGCTCCTTCAGATGGAGAATGTTCCGACAATGCCGCTCAAGCCGGACATCGCCGCGGCGTTTACAGATCCTGTGGCGCTAAACGCTGCCAAGGAGATCGCGCACCGCATCATGATACGTCTGGCGGAGTCGGAATATACGGATGGTCGCGCTCCGTGGTATCATGCCGATTATGAGGCGACGGTCATTGACGAGGCGACAGGTGTCTTTACGGAGTCCCTGGAACGCTGGCGTTCGCTTTACCTCTCGACGATCAACCAGCTTGAGGAGGCGAACAAGCGAATCAAGAATCCTGCGGTCACGGCCCAGGAGCGCGAACGCGCCAAGATAATCGTCATTGACGCAACGAACCAGATCAATGTTCTCCTGGCAAAAACGGACGGTCATTCGGCCGCCAAGAATCAGGACTTCTATCTTTATCGCTATCTTGCTTCGGAAGGGGTGCTGCCGGGCTATTCGTTCCCGCGACTCCCCGTAACGGCCTGGGTCCCTCGCGTCCGTTCGACGGGGGGCAAGACCAAGTCGTCCGAGGTGAGCGGAGGTACGGTGATTTCGCGTCCGCGCTTCCTGGCGCTCTCCGAATTCGGTCCGCTTTCGCTCATTTACCACGAGGGGCATACGTTCTGCGTGCGTCGCGTGAAACTGCGTGCCGCGGACTATACGAACGGGGATGGCGGCACGACAGCCGTTGTCACCACGAGTGTGCGTGTCTGCCCGAATTGCGGCTGCGCGCATTTTGCGTCCGAGGGCTCAATTGGCATCTCCAACTGTCAGCATTGCGGTGCGGTGTTGAAGAGCGAGCACACGATACCCGAGCTTTATCAGGTCAACGCCGTCGAAGCGCGTATCCAGGACCGCATTTCGCTGATGGATGAGGAACGTCAGCGTCGCGGATACGATTTGTGCACGGTCTACGGCTTTGAGCCGGGACATGATCCCTCGTTGATCGAGATCTCCCATGCAGGCGTTAAGCTGGCGACGTTCGCCTATGCGCCTGCCGCGAAGATCTCGCGAATCAATCTCGGCTGGCGTCGTCGTGCGGATAAGGACAAGTACGGGTTCTGGATGGACCCGACGACTGGGCAATGGACGGGAGAGGACGATCCGTCGCAGTCGGAACAGACCGACGGGGCGGGTACTGTCAAGGTCCGCGCCAAGCCACAGAAGATCGTGCCGTTCGTCAACGATCATCGCAATGCGCTGATCATTACGCCCCCGGACGAAATTGTCGAGGACTCGGAGGCGATTGCGACGCTTGTCGCCGCACTTCAGCGTGGACTCGAGCAGGTCTTTCAGATAGAGTCGGGCGAAGTCGCGGCCGAACCCGTCCCAACGGTGAATCCGCGGAAGATCCTTGTCTACGAGGCATCCGAAGGCGGCGCTGGCGCGTTGTGCCGTCTGGCACTCGATCCGTGCCGGGCCCAGATTCTTGCCGCCGTGGCGGAGACGGCGCTCAAGGTGATGCACTACGAGCGCGATCCCGTGACGCAGGAGTGGAAGCAGAAGGCGGATGTCAAGTGCGTCGCCGGTTGCTACAAGTGCCTCCTGTCGTACTACAACCAGCCGCAGCACGAGAAGATCGATCGTCGGAACACGAAGGTGCTTGCGTATCTGAAGAACCTGTGCAAGATCGTGTCGACCGATTATACCGATTTGAGCGCGTCCGCCACGTTGAACCTTGCGTTGCCGTCGAACATTCCCGCCTGGGCCGTCGGTGCCGTCGCGTATGACAAGGTGAACCGCACGGTCACCTTTGCGGCTGAACCTTCCGCAGAAGTTCGGCGTGCCTGTGAAGATCGTGGATATGAGGTGGTGATTCAATGACCTATACGCCCGGAACGATTGTCTCCGCTCGCGATCGCGAGTGGATTGTTCAGCCGAAGGAAGACGATCTTCCTGAATCTGTGTTGCGTCTCCGTCCGCTGACGGGTACGAGCGAGGACGAGTTCCTGCTTGATTGCGAGCTGGAGTCGGATGTCGCTCCGGCGTCCTTCCCGCCGCCGGATGCGGATAAGGCCGGTACTTTTTCGCAGGCTTTGCTCCTGCGTGATGCGCTTCGCCTCTCACTTCGTGCAGGAGCGGGTCCTTTCCGGTCGTTCGGGAACCTGACGTTTGCGCCGCGTGCCTATCAGCTTGTGCCGCTGATGATGGCGCTGAAGCAGCCCGTGACCCGTCTCCTGATCGCCGATGACGTCGGTGTCGGCAAGACGATTGAATCGGGGCTCATTCTGCGCGAGCTCCTTGACCGTGGTGAGATCGAGCGTGCTTGCGTGCTGTGTCCGCCTCCGCTCGTCGACCAGTGGGTGGCGGAACTCTACCGGCACTTCCACATCGTGGCCAAGGCGGTGACGGCTTCTTCGGCGGCATCGCTTGAGCGCGGCATCCCAGATCAGTCCCTGACAATCTTTCAGTACTATCCGTTCACCGTCGTTTCGCTGGACTACATCAAGTCCGATGCGCATGCGGCCATGTTCCGTCAGACAGCCCCGGAGTTCGTGATTGTCGACGAGGCACATACCTGCACGCAGATGGGGAGCGGCAAACAGCGCCGCTGGCAGCTCGTCAAGGCGCTCTCTGAGGATACAAATCGGCATATGGTGCTGGCGACGGCGACTCCGCACTCGGGAAACCAGCTGGGCTTTGCCAATTTGCTCTCGCTCTTGAAGCCTGAATTCGCCGCGTTTGCCGAAGGACAGCATCCCGAACTGCGTGCGGAGCTCGTGAATTTCTTCGTTCAGCGCCGTCGTGCCGATCTGGCGGAATGGCGTGCGGATCGTAACTTCCCGTCTCGGAAGGTTTCGGAAGTCACCTACAAGCTGAACGGACCCTGGAAGCAGTTCTTCGACCATGTGCTCGACTACTGCCGTGGCATGCTGGCGGGGCATTCCCTTGAGTCGTACCAGGACTACATCTACTGGTATGCGACACTCGGTCTCTTGCGTTGTGCATCGTCGTCGCCTGCAGCGGCCGTACAGGCGCTTCAGAATCGGCTGGACAAGCTGTCTCAAGAGGAGACCGCGAACGGTCCTGACGAGTCGCGAGTGGCCGACTTTGATGAGACGGAGGCGAGCGACATCACGCCGGCGGTCGTTCTGGAAGAGCAGGCGGCGGCATTGGAGCTGATCAAGGAAGAGGCTGCGGCGCTCGCCGGGCGTTCGGACGATCCCAAGCTCGACTGCCTGATCAAGCTTCTCTCCGGTGACATGCTCAAGGGCGACAAGCCGTTTCGTCCGATTGTCTTCTGCCGTTACATCGAGACGGCCAAGTATGTGGCTGATCGTCTGCGGGCTAAGTTCAAGAACTACACGGTTACCGCTGTGTCCGGAACGGACGATGCGGATGCGCGACAGGCGGCCATCGAGGATCTCGCACAGAACCCGTTGCACATCCTGGTGGCAACCGACTGCTTGGCCGAAGGCATCAACCTGCAACGTGATTATGACGCGGTCATTCACTACGATCTTCTCTGGAATCCGACCAAGCATCAGCAGCGGGAAGGGCGTGTCGACCGGTTCGGACAGACCTCCCCCGAGGTGAAGTGCGCGCTGTTGTATGGCCAGGACAATCCGGTGGACGGACTTGTCTTGCGCGTGATTTCCAAGAAGGCCAAGCAGATCAGCGATTCGCTGGGCGTCTCGGTGACGGTCCCCGTCGACGATCGCCGTGTCTCGATGGCCATCATGCAGGCGTCGCTGTTTTCGCGTTCGCAAACGGCAACCCAGCAAGATCTGTTCTCCGATGCAAATCCTGCTTATGCGGCGGCGATCAAGGACATTGAGTCGCTGGAGGCGACCTGGGAGGATGCGGCCGAAAAGGAAAAGGCGAACCGTACGAAGTTCGCCCAGCGGGCGCTTAAGCCGGAGGACGTCCTGCCGGAATGGCAGAAGGTCGAAACGGCGTTTGGTTCGCCCGAGGACGTGCGCCTGTTCACGAAGGGTGCCCTGGCCGAACTCGGCTGCCGTACGCTGGATCATCTGCCAGTGCCGATCCTTCAGCGGTTGGCGGAAAACGGCGTCGAGCTGCCGCCTGATCTCTCCTACGAGGACCTGACGCGTGCGCACCCGCTCGTCGCCAACTTGGCGGGATATGTCCTTGAGTCGGCGCTTGATCCGGTCGGCGATCAGCCGATTGCGTCCCGGAGTGGTGCGTCGGTTTCTCGTGAGGTTGCGAAAGTGACGCGTATCTATCTGTTGCGCCTACGTCACCGCCTTGACGTGCGCAAGCGAGCACTGGTCGTCGAGGAGACGCAGGCCGTGGCGGCGATTGGCGCGGGCGAATCGGCCCAATGGATCACGGAGCCCGCCGAAGTCGAGAAGCTTCTTCACTTCATTCCGAGTTCCAACCTGACGGCGACTGCCGTGCAGAATGCCGTCCGGCGTGCGACGGAATTCGCGGCGGCACAGACGAATTGGTTCAATGATTTTGCGTCGAAGCGCGCAGAAGAGCTTCTGTCCGATCATCGCCGCGTGCGTGACGCGTCGGGCGATCGAGGCAAGTTTGCGGTCGCGCCTATTCTGCCCGTTGATGTGATGGGCGTGTTTGTTTTGCTTCCGGAGGACTAATTATGGCACGTATTCTCGAAACGATCCTCCCTGAGTCGATTCGTAACGAAGGCATGCTCTTCGTTCCGCAGGTCCTTGAGGACCTGATGCGTGGCAAGCTCGACCGCGAGTTTCCTGTTCGTCTGGATGAGGGTGAAGATCCGGCGTCGGCACGGACTTACGCGTTCGATGTGGCGCGTCGCCTGTACAAGACGTTTTCTGAGTCGCTGACGCAGGCGAACTACAAGGTCGTGACGCGCAAGTTCGTTGTGAATCTGCTCGATACTGCGCTCGGCTGGAACTTCGACAAGACGGCAGCGCTCAACTACACGGACAGGCCGTTCTTGCTGCCGCCGCTCAACCAGGAGTCTCTCGAAGGGGAGACGCCTGCGTCCGAGATGCTCGAGAAAATCAACTTCCCGGTGATTTTCTGTCCGCACCTCTGCACCCTTGATGAGGCCAATACCCGTTTCCATGGATGGGGACTTTCGACGGCCTCACGTTCGGCGACGCGGTTTGCGCAGGAGTTTCTGAACAGCCGCGATGAGTATCTCTGGGCGCTTGTCACCAATGGCAAGGAACTGCGTCTCGTCCGTGACAATCCGTCACTGACCCGTCCGTGCTTCCTGTCTTTCGATCTTGGGGCCATTCTCGGCGGCGCAGGCGACTTCGCGGCATTCGCCTTCATGTGGCGACTGCTCCATGCTTCTCGCATTGACGTCACCGTCTCCACCTCTGACCTCGACCTGAGCGCGCAGCGCTCCTTGTGGGAATCTCTCCATGCTCGCTCGACCGAAACCGGCGTGCGCGCATTGACAGGACTCCGCTCGGGCGTTGTGGCGGCGATTGAATCTCTGGGTACGGGCTTTCTTCGGCTTAATCCGGAAATCCGCGACGCGCTTCAGGAGGGAACGCTGACGGTTCAGGATTATGAGCAGGAACTCCTCCGGCTTGCGTATCGTTTCCTGTTCCTGTTCGTCGCCGAGGAACGCCGTCTTCTGCACACGCCCGGCACCTCCGAGGCGGTGAAGAAGGTTTACCGTGAAGGCTATTCGATGGCGCGCCTCAGGCGGATTGCGGCACGTTACGCGGCCGGTTCCTCGGATCGCCACACGGACCTCTACGCGGGCGTCAGTCGCGTCTTTGCTGGTCTGGCGCATGGTGAGCCGCGTCTCGGCCTGACGGCCCTGGGCGGCATTTTCGAGCCCTCTGCGTGCGCGCATTTGAACGACGCGAAGCTTGCCAATGCGGACCTCATCGCCGCGATGCGGGCGCTTCGGTATATCGATGCGGGCAAGAAGCTCTTCCCGGTGAACTACCGCGACATGGGTGCGGAAGAGTTCGGCTCGGTCTACGAGGGTATTCTTGAGCTCGTGCCGAACTACACGGCTGCGACGCAGACCCTGACGCTTGTCGGTGCGGCGGGCAATAACCGCAAGACGACCGGTAGCTACTACACGCCGTCCTCGCTCGTCGACAAGCAGGTGGAGTCGGCGCTTGATCCGTTGATCGAACGCTGCGGCACGGCACCCGATCCCGAGAAGGCGCTGTTGGAGCTGAATGTAATCGATACGTCCTGCGGTTCCGGACACTTCACCGTAGCCGCCGCGCGACGGATGGCCACGGCGCTCGTGCAGATGCGCGGGAATGATTCGTCGCCCGAAGTCTATCAGCATGCGCTTCGCGATGTCATCTCGCATTGCATCTACGGTGTCGACATCAACCCGCTCGCCGTCGAGCTTGCGAAGATTACGCTCTGGATCGAATCGGTCGTCCCCGGACAGCCGCTTTCCTTCCTCGATGCGCACTTCGTCTGCGGCGATGCGACATTGGGTCTCGACAATCTCAAGCTCCTGGAAGGGGGAATCCCCGCTGCGGCCTACAAGCCGTTGCCGGGTGACGACAAGGCGGCGTGTCAGGAACTCGCCAAGATCAATCGACAGGCGCTCAAAAACATCAAGACGGATAGCCGCTATGTCGAGACATTGTTTGCCTCGACGGAAACATCTCTGCTGGATGCCTATCAGACGATTGACGCAATGCCCGAAGTGACATTGGAAGATGTCGAGGCGAAGAAGGTGGCATATGCCGACTACTGCGAGAGCGCGGCATTCAATGGGCTGTCTCAAGCGGCCGATCTGTTTACGGCGGCGTTCCTGCTTCCGAAAAAATGTGTCGATGTGCCGGTTTCCGATATGCTTGGCGGCGCATGGGGTGTCGAGCAGCATGCCGATCCATCTCTTCCGACGACTGTCAATCTTCTCGCATTGCTGAATCCCTCATCGACACTCTATCAAAAGCCAACGGAAGAAATGCTGGCGAACTGTGCGAAGGCCTGCAAGGATGCCCGTGTCCTCCACTGGCCGCTCGTCTTCCCGTCGGTCTTCGCCAAGGGCGGCTTCGATTGCATCCTGACGAACCCGCCGTGGGATCGCGTGAAGCTCCAGGAAAAAGAATTCTTCGCTGCGCACGATGAATCGATCGCCAATGCGCAGAATGCCGCGCAACGCAAGAAACTGATCGACGCGTTGCCGCAGACCAACCCCGCGCTCTACGCGGCCTTCCAGACGGCTTTGCGGCGTGCTGATGTTGTCAGTACGTTCATTCACGAATCTGGACGGTTTACGCTTTCCAACGTCGGTGACGTCAATCTTTACTCGACTCTCTGCGAGACAATCCTGCATGTTCGCAATCCGCAAGGTCGAGCCGGGTTCATCGTTCCGACCGGTATCTGCACCGATGATTCCAACAAGGCGCTTTTCGCGGCCATGGTGACATGTCGCTCTCTTGTTTCTCTCTATGATTTCGAGAATGCGGCAAGTGGCAGACGATTGTTTGAGGCAGTTCATCCGCAGTTTAAGATTTCGCTTTTGACATTGGGTCCTGCCGAGCAGACGGACTTCGCGTTTTTCATGGGCCATCCTTCGGATCTGGCCGATGAACGGCGCCATTTCTCGCTGACGGCAGACGACTTTGCGTTGATTAATCCCAATACGAAAACGGCTCCGATCTTTCGCTCGAAGGCCGATGCCGAGCTGGCGAAGCACATTTACAAACAAGTCGGCGTAATGTTAAAGACGGAAGCTGCGGGAGGAAATCCTTGGGGTGTTGTCCTCCGTAGGTTGTTTGACATGTCACTAGATAGTGACTTGTTTGAATTGGAATGTAGTGACGATTGTTTACCTTTGTATGAAGCGAAGCTCTTTCATCACTATGACCACAGATGGGCTACTTACTCTAATGCATCTGAAACTTGTGATTTATCGGTCGAAGAGAAACAGAGTCCTAATGTTGAGATAAGGCCGCGATATTGGCTGCACCGGAAAGACATCGACGCGCGCTTTGAAAGCGCCATCCCTAGATATCTGTTCGGATGGCGCAAGATTGCCCGTGCTGTTGATAATCGAACGATGATTGCTTCTGTATTCCCTTATTCTGCGGCTGGCGATTCGATAATTACTTTTTCAACGGAGACCGAGACTAGACTTCAGGCTTGCTTGTTGGCTGATTTTAATGCGATTGTGCATGATTGGGGTGTTAGGCAAAAGCTTGGTGGAACCAATATATCATATTCGTATGCATATCAGTTCCCCACCCTCGCTCCCACGGCTTACACACAGGCCGACATCGACTTCATCGTTCCGCGTGTACTTGAATTGACGTACACGTCGTATTCGCTGAAGGGCTGGGCGGAGGCGCTGGGGTACGAGGGCGAGCCGTTTGTTTTCGATCCAGAACGCCGGGCGGTTCTGCGAGCGGAGCTGGATGCGCGGTATGCGAAGCTCTACGGTCTCAACGAGCAGGAGCTCACCTACATCCTCGATCCCTCCGCCGTCTACGGCCCCGACTATCCCTCCGAATCCTTCCGCGTCCTCAAGGAAAAGGAAATCGCCGAATTCGGAGAATACCGCACCATGCGCATGGTGCTTGAGGCGTTCAGAAAGGATGAGCGGTAATTCACAGATTCCACCGCCGGGGTGGCATGTCGATGAAGAGACGGGCGCGTGGATGCGCGATGTCATTCATCGCATGGGGCGTCGTTGCCGAAATTGGGATTACTGCGGGAAGGGCGCCTATCAGATTACGATCACGCTCGCCGATCGCAGAAGCCGCGCGCTCGGGCGGCTCGATTACGCGGAAGGGCGAGGGGCGTTTGTCGAGTTGAGCGAGCTGGGGCGGCTGGTGGAGGGCGTGTTTGACGAGTTACCGCGACAATGGGCTGGTGTTGAAGTCTTGGGGGTGCAGATCATGCCCGATCATCTCCATGTGGTTTTGGCGGTGAGGTCTCGTCAGCGTAAGCCTTTGGGGGCGATTGTCGGCAGTTTCAAGTCTAAGGCGACTTCGCGCTGGCTTGACCGCCTGGGCCGCACGCGGCCCAGCGCAACTGGCGAGAGTTGCGCTTCGGCGCGTGCGCCGAAGTTGTGGTCGGAAGGCTACGTCGATACGATTCTCTTCGACGAGGCGGCGGTTGCGAGCGAGCTCGCCTATTTGGCCGACAACCCGCGGCGGCTGTGGGAGAAGCGGGCGCATCCCGAGCTTTTCGCGGTCTTGCGCGATCTGCCGGTCGAATTGGGCCAGGGCCTCGTCGGCCATTTCGCGGCGATCGGCAACCACCATCTGCTCAAGGCGTCTTCGATTCTTCAGGTGCAATGCTCGCGCAGCTTCTTCGCCTACGCTCGCGATGCGCAGGGGCGCATTCTAAAAGACAGGCCGCCGCGACTCGAGACCGCGGCGTTTCGCGAGAGCTGCGAGGCGCTGCTTGAGGAAGCCGCCCATGGCGCGGTGCTGATCTCGCCCTGCATCAGCGAGGGTGAGCGCGAGATCGCACGGCGGGCTTTTGTTGCGGGCCACAAGGTCATCACGCTCGCCAACAAGGGCTTTTCGCCGCTCTATAAGCCGGGTGGCACGCTCTTCGATCAATGTGCAGCGGGAAATCTGCTGATGCTCGCACCGATTGGCTGGCCGTATCTCCCGGGCGAGAAGATGATGACGCGGGTCGACGCCTGCATCCTCAATCGCCTCGCGCAGATGATCTCCGGACCGGGGGCGGTGGAAATCATCTACAAGGGTATCGAACCGCGTCAAGTAGATGATCTTGCCCGTGAGGCTGTTGCCCTATCGTGAGGCGATAAATGAGGCGATATATGATGTGATAAATGAGGTGATAAATGAACGCACTTGTTTTCAGTTCGATTCAGTCTGCCGCGTATGGGAATCTCTTCGAGTGTTCGACGGCAGAGGCGAAGATTTCGGATGCGTTGTTCTCCTCAATGGCGCATGCCAATCAAGTCGGAGTCTGGGATGATGGCGAAGCCTTGTTCGTGGTCTCGCTGTTGAACACCGAAGGGTTGAAGCTGAAGTTTCCGAAGTATGCGGCATCTGATGGTCTCGTGATTCGTCACCGTAAGAACGACCTGACGGATCATATGGTGTTGCTGGGCGAAGTCTTCAGGACTGCGGCAACTTTACCGCCGGACCCAGGCGCAGTATTGCCCGAGCGAACGGAGCGCCAGAGCATTGTTCGTACGCGCCTTGGCCAGCACAAGTACAAAGTCGAGCAGCTCGATCTTTGGGACGGCGCGTGTGCGGTAACTGGCATTACGGAGCAATCCCTACTTCGCGCCTCTCACGCCAAGCCCTGGAGCGACCCGACGATTACCGATGTCGAGCGCCTTGATCCTGCCAATGGCCTTCCGCTCGTTGTACATTTTGATGCACTCTTCGATGCCGGGTGGATCTCGTTTGATGAAGATGGTGTCATGTTGATCTCGTCGCGCCTTGCGAATGAAGTGGTCCGTCTGTATGGGTTGGACAGTGGTCTGCGGCTTCGTCACAAGCCGACACTTGAACAGGAACGCTATTTGAAATATCACCGTGCGAAAGTCTTTCTGAAAGGTTAGGAGATTTTCCGGTTTTGCAACGGTAAAGGGGTGTGGTTTATCGTTTCAAAATTATACCTTTCGAAGCTTGTCAAAAAGGATGTTCCTGGAATAGGGTTCAGGATGGTTCAATTCTTGAGGTTGTCGTATCCAGAGCAATTCCTGGACTTTGCCTGTCGATTTGCGGATGACTCCGGCGAGACGGGTTCCGGTGAGCGGGTGAAGGGCTTGCGAATCGAGGCGATAGCGCGGATCGGGATCGGTGCCGTAGAGGGAAAGAATCTTGGTGCGGTAGCGATTCCAGGTCGGGAGATCGGGTGCATCGACGCGAATGACGCCGTGGATGGACTTATTGCCGGAATAGAGACGAGCGAGACAAGCGGAAGCGCATTGGCTTTGATGAAACCCGCCCAGAAGCGGCACTGGTCTTCAAGGGCAAGGTGATCGAACTCAAAGACCATGTGGCGAAAGGCGGAGAGGCAGTTTTGTGCGATGTAACTCGGCTTTCCTTCGTTGGTCTGGCCCTGTTCTCCGGCAAACGGATTCGGTCGGACGATTTCGCCCAGATGGTCGGGGTGTTGTTCATTCTGTTCGCCGAGCCACTCTCCGAGCGGGCGCAGATTGACGTCCGGCTGTCCGCGCATCGGGGAATCCGTCCGAAAGACGTGCAGAATCTCTTTCTCACCGAAGTAGGCGAGAAGCTGCATCTCGCAGTGGACGCGCCGGGCGAGCCAGTCGGTGTCGGGGCAGATTTCTTTGGGCGAAAGTTGTCTCAGGGCGTGCGGAGAACCGTAGTCCTTGCCCGCGTCGATCAGTTGCCGGACGCGCTGAGAGGGCCGTTGGTTGGTCGTAGGCTGCTGCGCCTGACGTGAGAGAAAGGCCTTGTGCGGTCTCTGATTGGCCGTATAGGCGGCAATCTTGGCCGTGGCACTCTCCATGCCCCATCGGATGTCGCCATCCCTATCGTGGATGCCGAGGGCGTGGACGGCGTCTAAGACGTCTTCCGTGCAACGTCCGGAAGCGACAGCCCAATAGGTGAGGGCGAGGACGCCCTGCCAACGGTTGCCGGGAACGGCAAAGACGGCAAGGGCCTGGTTGTAGCGAAGGTTGGCGTTGATCATGGGATTTGAGTCGTTTGGTTCGCGGCGGATTGCCCGTTTTGCCCGTTTGCCCTCAGACAGGGTATATCTTTAGATATACCTGTCGGGCAAACGGGCAAAAGGCAATCAGGAGGTGGTGATTGTGTAGTTGCCCTGTTCGTCTTTGCCAATGCCGTGCTGCCCGCGAATTTCCTCGAATCGTGCCACGGCCGTACGGCCGGGAATCTTCTTCCAACGATCGCTTGCCCATTCGCGGATAAGCTGGTTGTTGACGATGACGCCGGCATTGACGGAGTTCCGGACGGCTTTGACGAGATAGATTGCGTTCTCTTCAGTACCGTGGACGTTGTCCGTACGTTCTTGCGATTTGAGTGACCGGGGCGACGGGGCGGACTCCTGTGAGGTGCCGTTGAGCTTCTTGAGCTCGTCGGAATCCTTGACCTCGAGCCAGAAGATGTAGTCTTTGGCATGCGTCATGATCCGCTCGGTTGTGTTCTGGCCGTTCGCGTCTTTCCATTTGAGGCGCGAGCCGCGTTTGGTGGCCTTAAAGACGAAGGTGCCCGGGGCGCTCTTGTGCTTGATGAACCCGATGCAAGCGCGGGCCCAGTCGGTGAACTCGTGCGAACCGGCGCCGAGATACTCGCCGTAGTCGGTCAGCGTCGAATTGCCTTCCTTCTGCCGTCCCGACATTTTGGTGGTGTGCTGAACGAGGACGGTCATGCACGGCTTCGTGCCGCCTTCTCCCTTGAGAATCGGGTCAAGACCTTCGCGTAGAAACCGCGAGGCGTCCTCCTGCTTCGAGATGTCGCCGCCGAAAAATCCTTGGATCGGATTGATGGCGATGACATCGCACGGATCCTCGGACTGCTGGCGGTGCAGCCAGTCCGTGAAATCCGTGCCCATCTTGCCGACGCACGTCCAGATGTGGATTCTGGCGAAAGCCTGATCAATCTCGGATTGCGTCCATCCGTTCTTGAGAAGCCCCTTGGCCATTCCAGACTTGATCTCCTGCATGTCGCGACGGGAGTCTTCGCTTTGGACGAGCGCGCATTTCAGCGTCTGCAACGGCTGGGCGAGGAACTCTTGTCCGAGCTGCCAATGCAGCAGCGCCTGAATGACGAGCGAGGACTTGCCGACGCCGGACGGGGCAGTGAGGATAAGTCCGCCGCCTTGCCCGAGCCAGTTGTTGCGGAAGAAGACGCTCTTGTCCTGTTCTTCGGGGATCAATTCGCCGAGATCGGCGAATGTCGTGTAAACGGGCTTGGGGTGGGACGCTGTGACCTGGGTCAAGGTGTCCGACCTTGCGGCCGCTTCCTCCTGTGCGAGCGCTTGTTCGAAGGCCTCAGACATGATCGGCCTCCCCGAGCGCGTACTGGGTCAGTGAAGCGAGCCGGACACGCTGTTTGCCGCGAACGGAAATGACGCTCAGCGAGCCTTCCTTGATCAGTCGCCAGACGGTCGTCGTGCTGACGCCCAGCCGCTTTGCGGCCTCCGCTTGCGTGATGAGGCGCGTCTCGCGCTCGCCCTTGCTCGGGCTGGTGTCTTCCCGGTGCGAGAGAACGTCGGCAACACGTGCGAGGAGCGCCTTGTCGGTGGTTACGGCTACCGCCGTAATGATTTCGTCTTTGCTCATTTCTGGTGTTCTGTGCGATGTCTTGGAGCGCCGCCCAAGTGCACACATGTGCAGGACATTGCTCCTTATGCCGCCAGAATATCAGTGAAAAGAGCTAAAAAAGGCCTATTCCCCACGAGGTGCGAGAAGACCTCTGTGTTTCCTGTGTTAGGTCGAGCCGATTTCGTGGGGAATTGCACCGTTAACCCACAACGTAGGCTTTCTCACGGGATCATATCGCTTGTTTCTGCTTTCCTTCGGCCACTTCTTCCAGACGCCTTTCTTCTGTTGCCAGTTCTTGAAATCGGAGAATACACCTTCAGGACGTAACTCCGTTCTCGCACCCTTAATCGAATAAAGCTTGAACATTCCTGTTGAATCGTGTCTCATGAGATTTTCGATAAGGGCTCGAACTCCAATTCGGGTCGTACGAGGCTTGGAAAGCGCCGCAGCAATGTGCTCGTAGGCAATTGCACGGTGAAGGAATTCAAAAGCGTCGTCAGCGCCAGCGTTGGAGTCGTTCGCTACTTTTGCGGTAAGGCGCGAAAACTTCTCTGCGGTCCGTTGTCTGGCCTTCGCGGCATCCGTTTCGACCTTGTTTATCCGTGCGCTGAGGACGTCTGCCTTTTGATCGACCGATTCAAGAGTTGGCGGGGGTACGCCGCCATTAGAGGCAACCCTTCCGTGCCAGACACTCTCTTTCGCATGCAGACGATTGATTGAAACCAGAAGTGTGCTGGCGGTCGAGACATTGAGGCAGTCGTCGATCCCATCGCATTCACGCAAGCTGGCTCGTAACTCCTGCCATTCGGACTGGAAGGGCGTGCCGTCGATTTCCGAACGATGCTCGCCGTCCTTGAGAAGCCCAATCATAATGTTGAAGAGTGCTGAATAGACACCCGAGGCGTAGATTTCAAAATCGGAATATTCTTTCTTGGTGAGCCTAATCCGGTACGAAAGCGCTTTTGCAATGATGTCTATGTCGCGTTCGGGGACAAGTTTGGCGCGTGCGTTCTCTCTCAGGCGAATGCAGGCATCAATGCAAAGATTCGTTGCCCGTTCAAGTCGGTTGATGTCTTCGATCTGCTGGTGGCTGGGGACGCAGACAACGTACTCGTAGCCTTCTTGCCTCAACTTCGCGTCGCAAGCGCGAACTCGGGCGGCTGCGACTTGTTGGACGTAGTCGATCAGTGCTTTTCTGTTCGGATTGGCGGGCATGACAGGCTTCTCCTTAGCCGATAAGGGCTTTGAGTTGTTCGCGTTGAGCGGGCGAGAGGGCGGCGAGCTTCTTGGCGAGGGCGGCGAGATCATCGGCATCTTCTGATTGCTTGGGTTCGGCGAGTGCGGGACGTGCCAGACTGCCGCCGAGGATACTCCGGCTCATCTTGTTTCGGACGGCTTCGGCCATAATCTGTTTCGTTGGGTTGAAGTATTCCTCCGTCATGCGAACGGTGGAGTGTCCGACGATCCTGCGGACGACTTCAATGGGAATGCCGTTCGTGAGTGCGGTGACGACAAAGGTCGCCCGAAGGGAGTGCCAACCGTAAAGTGAGGCGGCGCATTTGCCGTATTTCTGTGTTCCGACCTTCCTTTCTTTGCGCGTCATCTTGATCAGGCGCGTATTGGAGTTGGCGCAATCGCTTTGCCATTTGACGATCGCCGTCTGCGTGATTTCCTCGATCGTGTGGAGGTACCCCCCGATTTGTCCGCGGCTCAAGCCCGTTTCGGCTTCGATCTGCCGATAGGATAGGCCGCTGATGTAGAGCGAATAGACCTTAATGCAGCGTTCGGTCTTCTGTGTGGTGAAACGTGCCGCACGAATACAGGCGAAGATTTCTTCGGGACTCTTCGCTTCTTGCTCGACTTTGACGGCGCTGGGCGTGGTATGGGACGTTTGGGCGAACAGGGCGCGGGCGAAGAGGATCTTGCCGCGATGGATGATGCCGGACGGATTGGCGGAATACATCTGCGCGGCTGTCGGGAAGACGAAGGGCGTCGCGGAGGACCTTGTTGTGTTCGCTGTCTCAAGGACGATCCGCAATGGTTCGAGGATGGGGATCTCGACGCGTTTGCCGGATTTGGCGGTCAGGACCGAAATGAATCCGCTGGGTAGATCGATGGCGTCCCAGGTCAACTTACACACGTCGCCAATGCGCATGCCGGTGCACGCGGCGGTCACGGTAAGGGCGTGAAGCATCGGATCATTCTTGGACTCCTCGATGAGTTTGAACAGCTCGTCTTCGTTCAAGGGTTTTCGGTTGATCCTCGCCGCGTTAATCTCCCGATTGCGAGTGATTGCGGCGGCGAAAGGGTTGACGGCACCGATGGGCAGGAATCGGGCGAAGGCGCTTTTGAGAAGCGACATGATGCCCTGGGCTGAGGACCAGGCATATTCCGAGCGGACCTTGTTGAAATAGGCTGTGGCGATGTCTTGCGTCACCTCGTAGAGGTAGGTGCATTTTGCGAAGTCGGCAAACTCACGGAATGCACGGTCCGCATTTTGCATTCGGGCTTCAGTCGGCGTATAGGAGCGCGGAAGGGTGCGCCACTTGAACGGGAGCTCGTCGAGGCGTGTGTCGTCGATTTTCTGTCCGGTCTTGCTCTCGATGAGCGTTCGCGTCAGATGCTCGGCGCTCCCTTTGACCATCCGTGTGGACTCAAACTGTTCGAACTCGAGTTGGGCGCGGGCCCGGCTGCGTTCAAAGGCGGCATCGCCTTCTTCCGAAAGCGAGTCTGGGATCTTCTCACCGTGCATGGGAGTCGTCAATTTGACGACTTTCCATTTCCCGGCTTCCTTGTATTGTCCGTACCAGATCTTGCGGACGACTCCGTTGTCTTTGATCAGCTTGAGTCCCATGGCAGATGTTTGGGCGTGAAATGAGGTGAAAGAGAGTGCGCGTCTTGATAGGGTGAATTATATCAGAAAATAGAACAAAGTAGGGAACGAAACAGCATAAATTCAAGTTTTATCCTGTATTTACGCGGGCCTAATCATTCCTTGACATGGAAGAGGTCAGTGGTTCGAATCCACTATAGCCCACCAATTTTGAAGATTCCAAAGACCGCCGTTTGAGCGGTCTTTTGATTTTTTAGAATGTTCTCGCCGCTTTTCGTCTCAAACCCGAAATGTCACCCGTTTTTCGTCTTCATTCGTGCAAGGTGGTGTTCCTCTGTGCGAGTACGGACAAAAGTACAGCCGTGCAAACGAGCAACCCATTACACATCCCTACCGGTGACGGACGATTTCGGCCGTTTCGAGGTAGATGATGTCTTCGGCGATGTTAGTCGCCAGATCGCCCAGCCGTGCCGAAGGATTCCGCCGCCGGATTCCACTCGGACGACACGAAAAAGCGCCAGCCCTCGTGCTGCCAGACGGGCAGGCTCTCGCCCGCCATCTGCACGAGAATCGCCGCCCCGATCGCGACACCGAGGAAGGCGCCGGACCAGGTGACGGCTTTGCCGCCAGAGCGGCTACTGCCATTTGCTTGATGTTCATGTTTGTTGCTCCTTGAATGAGTTAAGGTTTCAGAATTTCCAGCCGATCTCCGCCCGCGCGAAGAAGGCCGACGAATCGTTGCCGTCCTGGAAGTAGCCGCCCTTGTCGAACCATTCGCCTTGGAAGGCGAAGGTTCCGCCCTTGAGCGTGTCGCAGCCGAATAACTTGTCGAGTTTCATCTCGTAGCGAAGCTGCCCGAACAGTCCACGATAGTTGCCGGCGTCTTTCTCGCGCACCGCCGTGAACATCGGTCCGGCCTGCAGCTTGAGCGTCGAGAAATCGCCGCAGTCTACGCCGAACTTGAGGTGCGGATAGACGAGGTTGGTGTAATCGTACTTGTTGTACATCGGCACCACCGCTTCGCCGGTGCCCGTCTCGCGGTTGAAGACGGCGTGCCAGGCGTGTCCGCCGCGGTCGCCTTCGGCGTCGCCGGTCAACAGCCACAGCGCGCCGGTCAATTTCGGTTTGCAGTCGGCCTTGAACGCATACGTCAGATCGCCGTAGATGTTCGCCGCGAGCAGACTGTCAGTGCCGGCCTGTCCAGCCAGCTCGAACTCGCTCGACCAGCGGTCGCTCCAGCGCGGCAGCAGCCGCGTGCCGAAAGTGTGGCTGAAGGCGTCCGCCCCCTCGCTGCGGAATTTCGAGCGACATCCGCGCCGCTCGCCCTTCGAGACGAAGTAGAGGTCGTAGCCGAAATCGCGGTTGGCGCGGTCCTGATAGTAGATGCCGGCGCCGTATTAGTCCTGCAGGTAGCCGTTCTGGTCGTAATGGGCGGGCCTCTTGCCGTTCTGGCGTTCGCGGCCGAGCGTCGGCAGGTAGTCCTCGGCGGCGCAATAGACGGCGAAGAAGTCGAGCGTGCGGCCTTCGTCGACATGCCAGGCGAAGCGTGCGCCGTCGAAGTATTTCGAACGCGAGCCGTCGCCGCCGGCCTTGAATTGGATGTTTGTCGCGCCCATCGCGGCGCCCATTGCGCCGGCTGCCGTCAGGGCCAATATCGTGCGTTTCATTTTCTTTTACCTTACTTGTTGATGACGCCGATATTATGCGCTTTCGAAATTAGCGCATTGTGAAGCCCCGGTTAAAATTCGGTAAAAAAAGCCGGTTTACGCGGAAAAATCAGCGCCAGCAGTCGGCCAACAATTGCATCTTCCGAGATTGAATGATATAATGGTGCAGACTAAAGGGGATTTTATGGCACACTTGCTTGACGATACGTACTTGAAACCGTTTGAAGAGGCTATTCGCGGTCGCGCGGCGAATGCGGCGCGGCGCGCATCCGAATTGACAGGGGGCGAGGGAACGCTTGCCGATTGGGCGAACGCGCACATCTATTTCGGCCTTCATCGCGTGAAAGGTTGCGGACGCAAACCGGCACATTGGGTGTTCCGCGAATGGGCGCCGCATGCGACGTCGATGTGGTTGGTCGGCGACTTCAACGGTTGGAAGATTGATCCTACTTTTGAAGTCCTTCGTTTGCCGGGTACAGATGTTTGGGAGTGCGAGATTCCTGTCGACAGGATCAAAGTCGGTGACAAGTACCATCTTGAAATGCGCTGGGAAGGGGGACGCGGCGAACGCATCCCGGCTTTTGTCCAGTACGTGACGCAGGATCCCGAGACGAAGCTTTTTTCGGCGTGCGTGACGGAGTCGCAGTACAAGTGGAAGAATCGACGTTCTTATTCTGACGCGACAGGAGTGTCGCGTCCCCGTTGTGCCGCAGCCACAGCCTCTCAACCTCCTCGCATCTACGAGGCTCACGTCGGGATGGGAACGGAGGAGGAGAAAGTCGGCTCTTACGTGGAGTTTCGCGACAACGTCCTGCCGCGCATCAAGAAGGCCGGGTATGATACGGTTCAACTGATGGCGATCATGGAGCATCCGTACTACGGCTCGTTCGGCTACCATGTTTCGACTTTCTTCGCGGCGAGTTCGCGCTTCGGCACACCTGACGAGCTCAAGTCGCTCATTGATACGGCGCACGGGATGGGTCTTCGTGTCATCATGGATCTCGTCCATTCGCACGCGGTCCCGAACGAGCGCGACGGCCTTTCGCTTTTCGACGGCACGGACTACCAGTACTTCCATTCGGGTAACAAGGGCTGGCATTCGGCGTGGGGAAGCCGTTGCTTTGACTACGGCAAGACGCAGGTTCTCCACTTCCTGCTCTCGAACTGCAAGTACTGGCTCGAAGAGTATGATTTCGACGGCTACAGATTCGATGGTGTCACCTCGATGCTCTTCTGGAACCACGGGCTCGGAGACACGTTCACGAACTACGGCATGTACTTCAACGGGTCCGTTGACGACGACGCGTGGGTCTATCTCAATCTCGCGAACCGCGTGATCCATGAGGTGAAGCCGGGTGCGATTACGATTGCCGAGGACGTCTCGGGCATGCCGGGGGTTGCCGCGCCGATTGACGACTATGGCATCGGCTTCGACTACCGCATGGCAATGGGCGTACCCGACTTCTGGTTCAAGATGGTCGAGAAGACGCGTGATGAGGACTGGCAGATGGGTTCGATCTACTGGGAACTCACGAACAAGCGCGCAGAGGAGAAGGTCGTCAGCTACGTCGAGAGCCACGACCAGGCGCTCGTCGGCGGCAAGACGTTCTTCTTCACGATGGCGGACGCGGCGATCTACTACGGCATGGGAAAGGATCAGCACAGTCTCGAGATCGACCGTGCGGTCGCCCTTCACAAGATGGCGCGTCTCGCGACGTTGGCCCTGAACGGCGGCGCATATCTCAACTTCATGGGCAACGAGTTCGGACATCCCGAGTGGATCGACTTCCCGCGTGCGGAGAACGGCTGGAACTACAGCCATGCGCGGCGGCAGTGGTCGCTCCGAGACAATCCCGACCTTCGATTCAAGTGCCTCGGCGACTTCGACGAGGTCATGCAGAAGGAACTCTCGAAGGGAACGGCACTCCTCGGCGGTTTGGCACTGAATGCGATTCCGACGCGACTGGTCTGCAACGAGCCGGACAAGGTGCTGGCGTTTATGCGCGGCAACCTCCTCTTCGTCTTCAACTTCCATGCGACGCAAAGCTATACGGACTACGGCATTCTCGTCCCGCCCGCGTCGGACTGGAAGCATCTCTTTGACACCGACGAGCCGCGTTTCGGCGGACAGGGGTTGATCGTGCCCGGACAGACGTATGCGCCGCAACTTGTGATGGACGGCCAGCACGGGGAGCTTGTGCAACAGATTCGTTTGTATTTGCCGGCACGTACGGCGATTGTCCTTTCCCGGGTCTGACAGAAATACTGATTTAGCACATCCGTATCAGATTTTGATATAATATTACCCAATTTATTTGGATTAGAAAGCGAATGGGTATTCGAATCATAGGCACGGGGAGTTATCTGCCGCCGAAGGTCGTCACGAACGAGGACATTGCGAAGTCGCTCGAGACGTCCGACGAGTGGATTTATTCCCATACCGGCATCCACTCCCGCCACGTGGCCGGAGCCGATGAGTCGACGGCGACGATGGGCGCGAAGGCCGCGCAGGCCGCGATGGACGCGGCGGGCGTGAAGCCCGAGGAAATCGGTCTCATCGTGGTCGCGACCTCGACGCCCGACTACAATCCGTTCCCGTCCACCGCGTGTCTCATTCAGGGTGCGCTTGGCTGCGCGAACGCGGGCGCGTTCGACTTGCAGGCCGCGTGCTCGGGTTTCATCTATGCGCTGGAGCAGGCGCGCGGGTTTGTCAATTTCTATCCCGACAAGAAGGCAATCGTGATCGGTGCCGAAACACTGACACGTATTCTCGACTGGACCGACCGCGGCAGCTGCATTCTCTTTGGTGACGGCGCGGGTGCGGTCGTTCTCGCGAACGACGAGCCGCCGGGTGTCGCCTCGCTCAAGACGAAGGCCCATACGCTCCTCGGGGCGGACGGCAAGGGCGCAGGTTTCATCACGCGCGAGGGTGGGTGCCGCGAGCCGTTGCCGCTCGATCCCGTGACGGGCATTCCGTGGCGTCCGATCCCGAAGCTCCATTCGCTGACACTCCAGGGCCACGACGTCTTCGCGTTTGCGGTCAGGACGCTCTCGAAAGTCTGCCGCGATCTCTGCGCGAAGCTTCAGACGACGCCGGAAGAGCTCGACCGCGTCTTCGCACATCAGGCAAACGCGCGTATCATCGAAGCGACCGCGCGGCGCATGAAGTTGCCGCTCGAGAAGTTCTTCCTCAATCTGGAGACGACGGCGAACACGAGCGCGGCGTCGATTCCGATTTCGCTCGACCAGGCTGTCCGCAGTGGCGAACTCACGGAAGGCCTGAAGATCGTCATGGTCGGCTTCGGCGCAGGCCTCACCTATGCGGGAACATACTGCACGTGGCCGAATCTCTGAGGTTGAGGTTGAAGGTTGAGGTTGACAATTGAATTTGAAGGTTTAATTCCAAAAAGAAAAAGGAAAGAATACGATGAAGAAAGTCATGATCACAGGCATTGGAATGCTGACCGCCGTTGGCAACGGCAAGGCTGCCACCTGGGAGTCCGTCAAAGCCGGTAAGCCCGGCATCACGCGTATCACCAAGTTCGATCCGTCGCGCTGCACGTGCCAGGTGGCCGCGGAAATCAAGGATTTCGACCAGTGGGCCATCGCGGGCGGCCTCATTGACAAGAAGGACGCGCGCAAGATGGCGACCTTCACGAAGTACGCCGTCGCGGCGGCCGTCGAGGCGTGGAAAGACGCCGGCTTCGCGCGCAAGGGCGTCGAGGGCGACACGGGCTTCCAGCCCGACATGGATCGCGTCGGCACGATGCTCGGCAACGGCATCGGCGGCCTGGACGTCACCGAAGAGAGCTTCAAGACGCTGTTTGACCGTGGTCCGGACCGTCTTTCCCCGCTCGCGATTCCCGAGATGATTGCGAACGAGGGCGCCGGCAACATCGCCATCGCGCTCGGCGCGAAGGGCCCCTGCCAGGTTGTCGTCACGGCGTGCGCCTCCTCGACGGACGCGCTCGGCTTCGCGCTCGACATGATCCGCGCGGGCCGTGCGGATGTCATGATTGCGGGCGGTGCGGAAGGCACGCTAATGGAATTCTGCGTCGGCGGCTTCATGAAGGAGAAAGCCCTCGCGACGAAGTTCAACGACACGCCCGAGAAGGCCTGCCGTCCGTTCAACGTCGACCGTGACGGCTTCGTCATGGGCGAAGGCGCGGCGGTTCTCATCCTTGAGTCGGAAGAGCACGCGAAGGCGCGCGGTGCGCAGGTCTACGCCGAGCTCGCGGGCTACGGTGCGACGTGCGACGCGTACCACATCACGGCTCCCGATCCGTCCGCCGACGGCGCGGTGAAGGCGATCAACATCGCCCTTAAGGACGCCGAAGTCTCCGATCTCACGACGGTCGACTACATCAATGCCCACGGCACCTCGACGCACCTCAACGACGCGATGGAGACGACGGCGTTCAAGCGCGTCTTCGGCGACGAGCAGGCGAAGAAGATCAACATCTCGTCGACGAAGCCGTTCCACGGCCACTGCCTCGGCGCGACCGGCGCGATCGAGGCCGCCCTCACGGCACTCGCGATCAAGGAGGGCTACTGCCCGGCGACGATCAACTACGAGAATCCCGATCCGGAACTCGACCTCAACTACACGCCGAACGTGGGCGTCAAGCGCGACATCCGCGTTGCGATGAGCTCGTCGCTCGGCTTCGGCGGTCACAACGGCATCCTCGTTTTCAAGAAGGCGTAAGATCATGGACATTCCTGTTTTCGGTACGGTCTATAACAAGCCGGGCATCGAGCTCCTGCCGCATCGCGCCCCGTTCCTTTTCGTCGACACACTTCTGTCGGCGGACGAGAAGGGCGCTGTGGCGGAATATACGTTCACGACCGAGAAGAACGAGTTCTTCAAGGGGCATTTCCCGGGCTTTCCGATCGTTCCCGGCGTTGTTCTCGTCGAGACGATGGCGCAGGGTGCCGGTGCCGGTCTCGTGGCGCGCGGATTCTTCGGTGACAAGAAGCCGGGCTTCCTCTTCGCCAAGGTCAATGAGGCGAAATTCAAGCGCCCGGTGCGTCCCGGTGACAAGTTTGTCACGGTCGCGATCACGGAGCGTTTGCGCTCGATTGCTGGCACCTTCGATGTGAAGGGCTACGTGAACGGCGAACTTGCGGCTGAAGCGAAGATCATGTGCATGCTCGGCGAGAACAAGGACTGAACCTAGGTGTTGGTTCAAGGTGTAGGTGTAGAGGTTTGGACTGATGATTCAAATTGTTAACGCCGGCAGCGCGCGCATTGAGAAATTCAATGCGCGTCCTGCTTTTCCGGAAGAGGCGGAAAAGGCCGCGGCCGAGGTTCTCGCGGCGATCAGGAAGGACGGCGACACCGCCGTGCGTGCGTACGTCGCCAAGTTCGAGGGCTATGAGGGAAAGAGGTTGAGGCTGGAGGTTGAGGTTGAGGAACTCGAGAAGTCCATCGATCCCAAGCTTGTGAAGGCCGTGAAGGATGCGCACAAGCGCGTCCTCAAGTTCTCGAAGGCGGCGCTTAAGAAGCCGTGGACGATGAAGACGCCGCGCGGCGGTTCGGCCGGCGAGTTCTATTCGCCGATGGACCGCGTGGGCGTCTACATTCCAGGTGGCACCGCGCCGCTCGCCTCGACGTCCGTGATGACGGTGACGCTCGCGAAGGCCGCAGGTGTCAAGGAAATCGTCGCGTGCACGCCCGCCGGCAAGACGGGAGAGGTGAATCCCGTGCTCCTCTATGCGCTCAAGCTCGCGGGGGCGACGGAAATCTACCGCGTCGGCGGCATCCAGGCGATCGGCATGATGGCCTTCGGCACGAAGTCGTGCAAGAAGGTGCAGAAGATCGCGGGGCCCGGCAATGCGTTCGTGACGGCGGCGAAGCGTCAGGTTTACGGCTATGTCGCGATCGACCAGGTCGCGGGCCCGAGCGAGATCGCGGTTCTGACCGACGGCTCGGTCGACGTCCGCTGGATCGCGGCCGACCTCCTCTCGCAGGCCGAGCACGGCAGCGGCTGGGAGAAGTCCCTTTGCGTCTGCACGTCGCAGAAGCTCGCCGAGGCGATCCGCACGGAAGTCCTCAAGCAGACCGAGACGCTCTCGCGCAAGGCGCTTGTCCAGCGCGTGATCGACCGGGACGGCATCCTCATCGTCGTCGCGAAGTCGGTCGCCGAGGGACTCGAGGTCGTGAACCGTTTCGCCCCCGAGCACTTCGAGATCATGACGAAGGACGCGCTCAAGGTCATGAAAGGCGTCCGCTCGGCGGGCGCAGTCTTCGCGGGACCCTGGACGCCCGAGTCGGCCGGCGACTTTGTCGCGGGTCCGTCTCACGTGCTGCCGACCGGCGGCGCGGCGAACATGTTCAACGGGCTCACCCCCGACGACTTCCGTCGGCGGCACAGCTTTGTCGCGTTCACTGAGAAGGACCTCCGAGAGACAAAGCCGACGATCGAGGCGTTTGCCGCGGTTGAAGGGCTCGACGGTCACGGTCGCGCGGCGACGATCCGCTTCGAATAATGAACGTCGAAGAGTCCTTTGCGAAGTTGAGCGACGTCAAGCCGCTCAAGACCGCGCTTTCCCGCGAACTCACGATTGCCGTGATGGGCGCGGGATCGCGCGGCAATGAGTATCCCGAATACGGCAAGCTCTTTCCGGACTCCTGCCGTGTCGTTGCGGTGTCGGACATCAACGAATACCGCCGCAACAAGATGGCCGAGAAGTGGAGCATCCCCGCGGACCGCGTCTTTGGCGACTACCACGAGATGCTCGAGGCCGGGAAGAACGGCAAGCTTGCGGACATTCTTCTTATCGCGCTCCCCGACGACCTCCATTTCGAGCCGG
This sequence comes from uncultured Verrucomicrobiota bacterium, assembly GCA_945834475.1. Classification (GTDB taxonomy): domain Bacteria; phylum Verrucomicrobiota; class Kiritimatiellia; order RFP12; family UBA1067; genus UBA1067. Next base: position 4,094 of record CAMAHK010000008.1, on the reverse strand, counting down.
CTATGGAGGCGATGTCGCAGGGGTACGACATTCTCCTCGAAAAACCGATGGCCCAGACGTCCGAGGAATGCGAGGCGCTTCTCAAGCGTCAACATGAGACGGGCGTGATGGTCGCGGTCGGACACGTCCTCCGCTACTCGCCGTACTTCCGGGCGCTCAAGAACGCGATCGATTCGGGTCTCGTCGGCGAACTCGTGAGCATCCAGCACATGGAGCCCGTCCTCTACGCGCACATGGCTCATTCGTTTGTGCGCGGCAACTGGCGGAACTCGAAGATGACGACGCCGATGATCGTCGCGAAGTGCTGTCACGACATGGATCTTCTCCGCTGGATTGTCGGCAAGCCCTGCACGTCGGTGAAGGCCGAGGGCAATCTCTTTCTCTTCAGGCCCGAGAAGGCGCCGGAAGGGGCGCCGCACCGCTGTACGGACGGCTGTCCCTACGAGGCGACGTGTCCATATTCGGCGCTCGAGATCTACGACCGCAAGCGCTGGTTCATGTATGTTTTCGATGTGCCGAAGGACTGTCCGAGCGAGCAGCTCCGAGAGATCCTCAAGACGTCCGATTACGGTCGCTGCGTCTACCATTGCGACAACGACCAGCCCGACCACATCGTCGCGGCGCTGCGCTTCGAGGGCGGCGTGACGGCGAGCTTTACGATGGATGCGTTCACGCCGTGGGGCGGACGCCGGACGCGCGTGATGGGCACGATGGGCTTCATCGAAGGGGACGGCAAGACCTTTACGCTTCACCGCTTCGACACGGGCAAGGCCCACACCTGGGCGTTCGTGCCGCCGCAGGGCGAGAACTACAAGGAAAGCGGCCATGCGGGCGGCGACCTCGCGCTTATCCGCGATTTTCTCGAAGCCGTCGATACGCGCGATTTTACAAAGCTTTCGTCGTCCCTCGATGCCAGCGTCGAGTCTCATCTCATGGGATTTTCCTGTGAGAAGGATCGTTTGTTCGTCAGTAGAACAGCGTTAGCGTGAAGATTCTTCTGGCAAGAAGGAGCAATCTTTCCGCTTGCATTGCGGAAGGATGTTGTGATATACTTCCGCATCAATGAGTGCGGAAGGATATAAGTCGGTTCAGGAGGTTGCGGAAGGATGGGGTGTGTCAACACGGCGCGTCCGTGATTTCTGCGCTTGCGGAAGGATACCAGGCGCGAAAGCGGAAGGACGTAGCTGGCTGATTCCAGCCGATGCGGTCAAGCCGGCCGACGGACGGGTGAAAAAAGGGGACAGTCCCCTGGGAAAAGGAGACTGTCCCCGTGTGATTTGTACGGAGTCGATTTCTAACGAAGAGGAAAAAGAAATGAGCGATAAGCGCAATATGATGAATTACTGTCCCGAAATCAAGGTCGTTGACGCGACCTTGCGGGATGGGGGTCTTGTGAACAACTTCATGTTCACGGACGAGTTTGTCTCGGATCTTTATAAGGCGAATGTCGCCGCGGGCGTCGATTATATGGAATTCGGCTATCGCGCGTCGAAGACGATGTTCAATCCGGCGGATTTCGGCAAGTGGAAATTTACAAACGAAGAGGATCTTCGAGCGATTGTTGGAACGAACGAAACGCCGATGAAGATCGCGATCATGGCTGATGCGGGGCGTTGTGACTACAAGACGGACATCCTTCCGAAGAAGGATTCGGTCGTGGACATGATCCGTGTCGCGTGCTACATCCATCAGATTCCGCTCGCGATTGACATGATCGAGGACGCGAAGGCGAAGGGCTACGAAGTGACCTGCAACCTGATGGCGGTCTCGAAGGTGGCGGGTGACGACCTTGCGAAGGGCATGGACATGATTGCCAAGTCGTCGGTCGACTGCCTTTATCTCGTTGACTCGTTCGGCAACTTCTATCCCGAACAGATCGCGAACCTGGCGCAGAAGTACGTGACGGCGATGAACGGGAAGCAGGCGGGCTTCCATGGTCACAACAACCAGCAGCTCGCGTTCGCGAACACGATCGAGGCCTGCCGTTGGGGCGTCAACTACCTTGATGTCACGGTGAATGGTATGGGCCGCGGCGCGGGCAACTGCTTCTCGGAGCAGCTCCTCTCGTTCCTCAAGAACCCGAAGTACTCGACGATGCCGATTCTTCAGTTCATTGAGAAGCACATGCTCAAGCTCAAGGCCGAGGGTGTGGTCTGGGGGTATGACATTCCGTATCTTCTCACGGGCGTGATGAACTCGCATCCGTCATCGGCGATCAAGTTCACGAAGGACAAGCGCACGGACTACGTGCAGTTCTTCCATGAACTCGTCGAGAACGAATAATCGCGTTTAGCGAATCGAGGCGACGGCCTTGCGGGCAGTGGCGAAGGCGAGAGTCAGGTTGTAGCCGCCCGTGGGGCCGTCGATATCCATCACCTCGCCGGCGAAGTAGAGTCCGGGGCAGAGCTTCGATTCCATCGTGTGCGGATTGATTTCGCGCGTGTCAACGCCGCCGAGGGTGACGATCGCCTCCTTGACGGGACGCGGATTCAAGGGCGGGAAGGTCAGGCGATTGCGTCCGAACCAAACCTCGATCGAAAGTCCTTTCGATCGAGGTTTGCCCTCCGTAGACGGCGAAGCCGCGAAGGAGGGCCTTTCGCATTGCCGCTTATAGTGCTCGATGAAGCGCTGGGCGTTGTAGATCGCCGCGCCCGAGAGTCCGAAGCGCTCGCAGTCGACTTCGCCGCGATAGTCGTAGAGGACACGCCCCTCGCCGTCGAGAACCTTGCATCTCCCGTCGTCCTCGAAGCGCTGTCCCGCGTAGCGCGTGACGCGCGGATCGTCGGTCTCGAGTCCGATCAGTCCCGGACGGTAGGGAACGAGTTTGTGTCCAAGCGCTTTGGCGAAGTTCTGTCCGTCGCCGACCGACCCCGTCTTCGGATAGCTGACGCCGCCCGTCGCGAGAAGGACATTCTCGGCGCGAAGGTCGAAGTTCTTGGTGTGGATGACGAAGCGGGGGTGGGGAGCGGAGGTTGTGTTTGTTTGCTGACGCGACAGGAATGTCGCGTCCCCGTTGAGCTTGGAGACGCCGCGGACGGGACAGTTCGTGAGAATCGGGACCTCGGCGTCGCGGAGGAGGTCGCCGAAGGCGTGGACGATCGTCGCGGCCTTGCCGTCGGCGGGGAACATGCGTCCGTCGGGCATGCGGCGCAGGGGGACGTTCAGCGACTTGAAGCCGGCAATGATCTTGCGCGGGGGACAGTCCCTGATCGCTTCCGCGACAAAAGAGGAGACGCAATAGTCTTGTCGCGTGTTCAGAGGGTCTAAATCCTTCAAGAGCTGCTCGGGCGAGATGTCTTTCGTGAAGTTGCAACGGCCATTCGCCGTCATCAGGACTTTGGAACCGAGACGGGCCTTGCGCTCGATGAGAACACAGGGAATGCCGAAGTCGGCGGCGACGGAGGCGGCGAACATACCGGCGGCACCTCCTCCGATAATGGCAAGCTTAACGGTTTTTTCGCTCATTTCTTTGCGTTCGGTTCGAGATCATCTTCGCTGAGGGGGTTGCGACGGCCGGCTTTTTGTTTGGTCGTCTTGACGAGTTTGGCGGTCGGCGACGTGATTTCGATCGTGGCGCGGCCTTTTCCGTTGAACTCGACGGGGAACTTGTCCGATCCGATGATGGCGAATTCGTTGTCGCTCGTGCCGATGTAAAAGGCCTTGAGTTCGACCTTGGCGGTGACGTTGGTCGAGGGACTGCTGATCTGGGCCGTCCAGTGTTTGGTCTTCTCGGTGGTCTTGACCTGAGTTCGACTGCTTCGGCCGCCTTTGCCTTTTCCCTTGGTCATCTTCGAATCGTCCTGCTCGGCGTTGACGCGGAGCGTGAACGGATGCTGTTTGGCGGTTTCGCGCTGTTCCTTGGATTGGGCAAAGGCTGAGCCGCTGAGGGACCCCAGCGCGGTGAGGAGACAGAGTGAAAGGAGAGTGGTAGGTTTCATTGATGTGAATTATAGCAAATATTGCCACTGCGGGTCGGTGTTAAGTCGCCGTGGATAAGTGTCGCGGTGGATAAGTGGCCGCGAATTTGATATACTTTCACCCGTCTGAAAACGCAACGACTCCGGTCGTGCGCGAGTAGGGCCATAGGTGTTGAA
>CAMAHK010000007.1 GCA_945834475.1 uncultured Verrucomicrobiota bacterium | reverse complement strand
CCGACTGGCGGATTGCCGAGTGGGGGTATTACGATCCAGCCGAACGTGCGGCGTTTCTCAATGGCCCAACACTTGAAGAACTGACGAAGAAGCTCTGTGAAGAAGTCGGAGCCGTGATTGAGGCGACGAAATGAGACGCATTTGGACGAGTCGGCCATCCGCGCGTGGGTGCGGGAGCTGCGAGCAGGAAACTGAGAATTCGACGGTGTCTGCATGCCGGGGGCTCAAGATGAAGTGCAACTGATGAGGAGGGGTTTGAATATGGATTTGCGTGAAATTACCGGGCCAGAGGCCTTGAAGAAGGTTCCTGTCGACCAGCTTGACGCGCTCTGCGACCAGCTGCGCGAGACGATGCTGACCCGCATCGCGGCACATGGCGGGCATGTGGGGCCGAATCTCGGCTTCCTGGAGGCCACCGTTGCGCTCCACTACGTCTTCAATTCGCCCGTCGACAAGATTATCTTTGACGTCTCGCATCAGGCTTATCCGCACAAGATGCTGACGGGTCGCATGGCCGCGTATCTCGATCCGGCGAAGTACGACGACATCTCCGGTTATTCCGAGCCGGGCGAATCGCCGCACGACCATTTCATCGTCGGACACACCTCAACATCCGTCTCGCTCGCTTGCGGACTCGCGAAGGCGCGTGACCTCAAGGGCGAAAAGTACAATGTCATCGCGGTCATCGGCGATGGGTCGCTCACGGGCGGCATGGCCTTCGAGGGTCTCAACAACCTGGGCGAGCAGGGCGGCAATGCGATCGTCATCTTTAACGACAATCAGATGTCCATCGCCGAGAACCACGGCGGTTTCCTCGGGTCTTTGCAGAAGCTCCGCAAGACGAAGGGGGCTGATCCCTGCAATTTCTTCAAGGCGCTCGGGCTCGACTACCTGTATGTCGACGAGGGCAATGACGTCCACAAGCTGATTGCCGCGTTCGAGCAGGTGAAGGACATCGATCATCCGGTCGTCGTCCACGTCAATACCGAGAAGGGGCACGGCTACAAGTACGCGACCGAAAACAAGGAGCCCTGGCATTGGTCGATGCCGTGGAACCTCGAGACGGGCAAGCCCCTGCAGGAATTCGGCGAAAGCGTCCACGACCGCACGGCCGAGTGGCTCCTGAAGCGCATGGAGACGGACAAGACGCTCTGCGTCATCAACGCGGCGGTGCCGATTTTCGGCGGCTTCACCAAGCCGCGCCGCGATCGCGCCGGGAAGCAGTTCGTCGATCCCGGCATCTGCGAGGAACATGCGGTCGCCTTTTCGAGTGCGCTCGCGAAGGGCGGGGCGCGTCCCGTCTGGTTCGTCGCCTCGACCTTCCTGCAGCGCACGTACGACCAGCTGTCGCACGATCTCGCGGTGAACTCGAATCCGGCGGTAATCGTCGTTTGCGCGAACGGACTTTCGGCAATGAACGACGTGACGCACATCGGCTTCTTTGACATCCCGATGGCGTCGAACATCCCGAACCTTGTCTTTCTCTGTCCCACGAGCGAGGCGGAATACTTCGCGATGCTTGATTGGGCGCTCACGCAGCGTGCGCGTCCGGTCGTCATCCGGATGTGGGAACGCGGCAACACGCCAGCGACGATTCCCGTCGCCACGGACTACGCCGACATCGGAAAGTTCCAGGTTGCCCATCGCGGCAAGAAGGTGGCGCTTTTCGGGCTCGGCGCGTTCTTCCCGCTTGCGCAGGAGGTCGCGGCGAAACTGCGTAAGAAGGGACTTGATCCGACGGTGGTCAATCCACGCTATGCGGGCGATATCGACGAGGCGCTGATCGCGGACCTGGCGAACGACCACGAGCTTGTCGTCACGCTTGAGGACGGCGTGATCGCCGGCGGCTTCGGCGAGAAGGTCGCGCGTGTCGCGGCGGCGCACGGACTCAAGGTGCTGGTCAAGGGCGCGCCCAAGAAGTTTGAGGACCGTTTTGATCCGAAGGACCTCCTCACGCGCGCCGGCCTGACGGTCGAGAAAATCTCAGCCGATGTCCTCGCGCACGCGTGAGCAGAGATTGATCCGTGACAGCGGCAGAATACAGGAAGCGGATGGCGTCGGGTGAAAAGATTGTTGCGGGGTCGCCGCGCGTCTTCGTCAACGCGGGCTGTCAGTTCCAGGACCAGGGCGGAATCTGGATCGGGGACGACGTCCTCATCGGTCCGCAGACCGTCATCGCGACCCTAAACCACGAACAGGATCCCGACGACCGCGCCTCCATGTGGGCGAAGCCGGTTCGGATTGGCGACAAGGTGTGGATCGGCGCCCACGTGACGATCCTGCCGGGTGTCACGATCGGCGACGGTGCGATTGTCGGCGCGGGTGCGGTCGTGGCGAAGGACGTGCCGCCGCGCACCATTGTCGGCGGCGTTCCGGCGAAAGTCTTGAAGACGATTTGAAAGGAGTCAAGATTTTTCAGAATTTTGAAATCCTTAAAGGGGAGTGGATGTTACACGGAAAAATCACACCCGCTTATTGATACAGGGCTGTAATTCGTTGGCCTCTGGTATGCTGATTTGTGGTATAATACTAAACTATCACAAGGAGAGATATGTCTGAAGTTACTGTTGAGATGAGGCGTCATTCCGCCGCGCACCTGATGGCGCGGGCGATCATGAATCTGTTCGAGGATGTGCAGGTCGACATCGGGCCTGCCACGGATGAGGGCTTCTACTATGATTTCGACCTGCCGCACCGCCTGTCGCCGGAAGACTTCCCGAAGATCGAGGCGGAGATCTCGCGTCTCATCGCGCTCGACGAGCCGTTCGTCCGCAAGGAGGTCTCGGCTGACGAGGCCGCGAAGCTCCTAGCGGGGCAGAAGTACAAGCTCGAGCGTCTCGCAGACGTCGTCGCAGACGGCGTCACGATCTCGACTTATACGGTCGGCGACTATGTTGAGATGTGCCGCGGTCCACATGTCAACCACGCGAAGGAGATCGGTGTCGTCAAGCTGATGCGCGTCGCGGGCTCCTACTACCGCGGCGACGTCAACAACAAGATGCTCCAGCGTGTCTACGGCATCATCGCCAAGGACCAGGCGGAGATGGACGCGATCGTCGAGCGCGCCGAGGAGGCGAAGCGCCGCGACCACCGCAAGCTCGGCGTCGAGCTGGACCTCTTCCACATCGACCCCGAGAATCCGGGCCAGGTCTTCTGGCATCCGCGCGGGTGGTCGGTCTATGTGACGCTGCAGGACTACATGCGCAAGAAACTGGTGGCCGACGGCTACTGCGAGGTCAATACGCCCGCACTGATGCCGCGTTCGCTCTGGGAGCGCAGCGGCCATTGGGGCCATTACCAGAAGAACATGTTCGTCACCGAGAGCGAGAAGCGTCTCTTCGCGGTGAAGCCGATGAACTGTCCGGGCGCGATCGAGATCTTCAAGAGCCGCACACGCAGCTACAAGGATCTGCCGCTCCGTCTCGCCGAGTTCGGTCACTGCGCGCGCAACGAGCCGAGCGGCACGCTCCACGGCATCATGCGCGTCCGTGGCTTCGTGCAGGACGATGCGCACATCCTCTGCACCGAGGAGCAGATCGAGGAGGAAGTCGCGAAGTTCTGCCGTCTCTTGAAGGATGTCTACTCCGACTTTGGCTTCGAGAAGAACCTTCTCGTCAAGCTCTCCACGATGCCCGAGGATCACGTCGGCGCGATCGAGACGTGGCAGCACGCCGAGGCGGCCCTCGCGGCGGCCTGCACGGCGGCGGGCCTCGCGTACGAGATCCAGCCCGGCGAAGGCGCGTTCTACGGTCCGAAGCTCGAGTTCACGCTTGTCGACGCGCTCGCCCGCCAGTGGCAGTGCGGCACGATCCAGCTCGACTACCAGCTTCCCAGCGCGGAGCGTCTCAACGCCGAGTATGTCGGGGCGGACGGCAAGAAGCACCATCCGGTGATGCTTCACCGCGCGGTCCTCGGTTCGCTCGAGCGCTTCATCGGCATTCTCATCGAGCACTACGCGGGCGCGTTCCCGTTCTGGCTCGCGCCGGAGCAGATCCGTGTTCTTCCGATTTCCGACAAGGCGCTCGAGTACGCCCGCAAGATCCAGTACGAGCTCATGGCCGCCGGCTACCGCGTGACGGTCGATGACTCGGCCGAGAAGCTTGGCGCGAAGATCCGCGAGGCGTCGGTCTGGAAGGTGCCGTACAAGCTCGTCGTCGGTCCCCGGGACGAGGCGTCGGGCACGGTCTCCGTCCGCCAGACGGGCGAAGGCGACCTCGGCGCGATGACGATGCCGGACTTCCTCGCGAAGATCAGGACCGAGGCGAAGGCCTAACGGAATGAAGTGCTGTCTCACGATCGCCGGAAGCGATTCCGGTGGCAACGCGGGGGTCCAGGCGGACCTCCGCGCATTTCATGCCTACGGTCTCCATGGCTGCACGGTCTTCACGGCGCTCACCGCGCAGAATCCGTTCGGCGTCTCGGCGATCCATTCCGTGCCGGCCGATTTCGTTGCCGCGCAGCTCGATGCGGTTTTGGGCGTCTACGACATCGCCGCGCTCAAGACGGGAATGCTCGCTGATGTCAAGGTCATTGAGGTTATCGCCGAGCGGCTGAAGGCTCATCCCGAGATTCAGAAGGTGATCGATCCCGTGATGATCGCGACGAGCGGCGCGAAACTCGTGAGCGACGAGGCGATGGCCGCGGCGGAGGAACTTCTCTTTCCGCAGGCGACGCTCTTGACACCGAACATCCCCGAGGCGGAAGCGCTCTTGGGGGTCGGGATGAGGTTGAGGTCGGAGGTTGAGGTTGACGGCGGAGTTTCATCGATTGTGCTGGCGCGGGCGCTTCAGGCGAAGTTCGGCTGTGCCGTTCTTGTGAAGGGCGGTCATGCGACCGACGAGGGCGAGGCGGTCGATGTTCTGGTCACGAGAGAAGGGGGCGAGGGCGCCCCCTCCCCGACGGCTATTCCGCTGCCGTGGGTGGCGAACCCGGTGTCGACGCATGGGACGGGGTGTACGCTTGCCGCGTCGCTGGCGGCGGAGCTCGCGCTCGGGCGTGATCTCGAGGCGGCGGTTCGGGGCGCGAAGGCGACGGTGCATTCGGCGATCTCCCGTTCCTATTGGGTTGGTGACAACTGCGGGGTTCTAGGCTTTCCACAGTTGACACAAACCACATCTTTTTGATACACTATCACAAATATCGCGATCGGGGGCTAACCGGTTGCGAGGTGTTAACCGCGGACAAAACCCCGGATAAAGGGCACAAATCCGCACAAAAGAAAGAGAAAAGTAAAGATGCAGAAGAGCTATCGTGCTCCGAACCCGGGCGACAATCGCACGTGGTATCACATCGACGCGAAGGACGTCTCGCTGGGCCGTCTCGCCGTTGTCGCCGCCAACAAGCTCCGCGCGAAGGATCTCGCGACGTTCGATCCGTCCGTTGACGCGGGCGCGTTCGTGATCGTCACGAATGCCGCGCTCGTGAAGCTCACGGGCAAGAAGGAAGAGCAGAAGGAATATCAGCGCTACTCCGGTTTCCGCGGTGGCCGCAAGACCTTCACCGCCGCCGAGATGCGTGCCAGCCACCCCGATCGCATGATCGCCGAGGCCGTCTGGGGCATGCTCCCGAAGAACAACATCGCGCGCAAGATGATGACGCGCCTGAAAGTCTTCGCCGGTGCCGAACACACGCACACCGCGCAGAAGCCGGTCGAGATCAAGCTCTAATTAGGAGATTTTGAAAATGGCTACCAAGAAGGCAATTTCCGCTGGTACCGGTCGTCGTAAAACCGCGACGGCTCGTGTGAACCTCGTCGAAGGCAAGGGCAACTGGACGGTCAATGGTGTCGCGCTTGAGGCGTACATCCCGTCCGAGGCTCTCCGCGACTATCTCAAGCAGCCCGTTGCGATCTCTGGTTATGACATGGAGAAGGTCGACGTCGTGTGCTTCGCCAAGGGCGGCGGCATCTCCGGCCAGGCCGGTGCGATCCGTCACGGTCTTGCCCGTGCGCTCGTCGAGGCCGACGAGACCACGCGCGCCGCGCTCAAGAAGGCCGGCTGCATGACCCGCGACAGCCGCATGAAGGAACGTAAGAAACCCGGTCAGCCCGGTGCTCGTAAGCGCTTCCAGTTCTCGAAGCGTTAATTCGGGAAGAAATAACCGAATCACCGAATTGTCGAATCACCGAAAGGCGCAAGCCGCGTAGGTATTCGACAATTCGCGTTTCGAAGGGCCGGAGCAATTCGCCAATTCGTCCATTCGTCCATTCGCCCATTCGCCAATTCGGTTATTCAGTCATTCAGTCATTCAGTCATTGTTTCAGACATGGCATTTGGTTTTATCAAGAAGATCGTTGCCGCGCTGACGGGCAAGAAGTCCCCTCAGGCGAAGGAAGGCGGCAACAAGAAGCGTCGCCGCGGCGGCAAGAACCGCAACCCCTCCTCCGCCAAGGCTACAGAGGGCAAGAAGGGCTCGCAGTCTGAGGGTAAACAGCGGTCGAAGGGTCAGAAGGGGCAGCAGCAAAAGGGGCAGAAGACCCAGTCTCAGTCTCAGCGGTTTCAGTCGTCCCAGCGGTCCCAGAATACAGCCAGGCCCTCGCGCAACGGGCGTCGCGGGCCGGCTCCCGTCAATACGGCGGCGAACGAGATGCGCCCCGGCGGCGAGATTTCAGCGGTGGAGCTTGAGACCCGCAAGGCGGCGCACGCGAAGTGGGACCCGGCGACGTTCGTCGTTGAGCCGATGGAAGGCAAGAAGCGTTTTCACGATTTCGATCTTCCGGGTGAGGTGATGCACGGCATCGCCGACCTCGGCTTCAAGTACTGCACCGAGATTCAGGCGCTCTCGCTCGAGCAGGCACTCGCGGGCAAGAACATCGCGGGCAAGGCGCAGACGGGTTCGGGCAAGACGGCGGCGTTCCTCGTCGCGATCCTGACGCGCTATCTCCGTTCGCCGGAGAACCGAGCGAAGGAAGGCGGCAATCCGCGGGCGCTCGTCATCGCGCCGACGCGCGAGCTCGTCATCCAGATCTGCAAGGACGCGGACGCGATCGGCAAGTACACGGGGCTCCGTTCGCTCGCCGTCTACGGCGGGATGGACTACGACCGTCAGCGCAAGGAAGTACTCGCGGCGCCGGTCGACCTTCTCGTTGCGACGCCGGGCCGTCTCCTCGACTTCACGAAGTCGCACGTCATCAATCTTGCGAACGTTGACACGCTCGTCATCGACGAGGCCGACCGCATGCTCGACATGGGCTTCATTCCCGACGTCCGTCGCATCATGAGCTACCTGCCGCCGAAGAACAAGCGCACGACGATGCTCTATTCGGCGACGCTGAACGAGACGGTGATGCGGCTGGCGATGAACTGGATGGAAGAGCCCTACAAGGCCGAGGTCGAGAGCGAGACGAACGCGACTGAAACGGTCAAGCAGGTCGTCTACGTCATCCAGGCGAAGGACAAGTTCACCGTCCTCTTCAACCACCTCGCGCTCCATCCCGATTCGCGCGCCATCGTCTTTTGCAACCGCAAGTCGACGACGGAAGACGTGTACGAGTCGCTCAAGGTGCGCGGGGTCTCGGTCGACATGCTGTCGGGCGATGTCAACCAGAACAAGCGCCTGAAGGTGCTGGACGCATTCCGCGAGGGCGAGATCAAGGTCGTGGTGGCGACGGATGTCGCGGGGCGCGGCATCGATATTAAAGGGCTCGAGTACGTCGTCAACTTCGACTTCCCTTACGAGGCCGAGGACTACGTCCACCGCATCGGCCGCACGGGTCGTGCGGGTTCGACGGGCATCGCGATTTCGTTCGCGGACGAGTTTGAGAGCTGCCAGATCCCCGAGATCGAGGCGTACATCAAGGAGCCGCTCAAGTGCACGGTGATCGGTCCCGACGATCCGCTGATGAAGCCGATTCCGGCGCGCCACACGAAGCTCGGCGCGATCGACGCGGAGGCGAAGGCCGAAGTTGATGCGCGCGAGGCGGCGGGCGAGGAGCAGATTGCAGCGGCGAAGGCGCTTGTGGGTGCAAATGCGGCGACCGCGAACGGTGCGCCGGCGATCTTGAAGGACAACGCCCCAGTTCGTCCGCTTCCGACGTTTGAGCATGCGCTTGAGCCGAAGAAGCCGGCGCCGGACGAATCCGATGTCTACTCGAAGCCGGTCGAACAAAAAGCCAAGCTCGAGGAGTGGCAGGTCTGACACCTTTGCAGGAAGATACAACCTATGAAAAAGCTCACACTTCTGTTCTCGGTTGCCCAAGTCCTTTCCGTCGTTGCGGCGACGGTGAAGGATGTCAAGGTCAAGGCGCTTGACGGCTTCGGTGGTGATATAGGTGCGGTCGCGAGCCGTTGCCAGACGAAAGTCGGCGCCGACTACGATCCCGTGGCGGTGACGCGCGACATCACGACGCTCAAGGACTCCGGCGAGTTCGAGGAGATCACGGCCGACAAGATCGATGTGACGGACGGTGTTGAGGTTGTTTTCTACGTCAAGCGCAAGGTTCGCTATCTTCAGCCGCTCGTCGTTGAGGGCTGTGACTTCTTCAGCGAGTCTAAGATCTCGAAGGAGTCCGAGCTGAAAGACGGCTTTCTCTATGGCGAGGCCGATCTCGCGGCGGCGGCGGCAAAGGTTCGCCTCGCCTACCAGAAGAAGAACTTTGCGGACGCCAAGGTGACGCCCAAGGTGACGCTTCTTTCAGGCAACGACGCGACGGTCACGTTCATCGTGGACGAAGGTGTGCGTCGGAAGGTGGCGGGCGTTGTTTTCGCCGGAGCCGCGCATGCGGTCGAGACATCGGCGATGTCGCGCAACCTGAATCCCTTCTACTCGATCGAAGAGGGCTCGTTCGACGCGGTCGAGCTGCACGAGGCGGTGAGCGACTATCCGTGGTGGAATCCCTTCGGCTGGTTCGCTGATGCGCCCGTCACCTACGACCAGCGCGTGCAGTGCTGCAACAAGATCGCCGAGGTCTTTCGCAATCATGGCTTTCTCGATGTGCGTGTGACGGGGCCTGAAATGGCGCTGACGGAGGATGGCGAGAAGGTTAACCTGGTCTTCTCTGTCGTCGAGGGGCCGCGTTACCGCATCGGCAAGATACTGATTCGCGGGCTCACGCGTTATTCCGAGGACGACGTCAAGGCGAAGAGCGATCTGCCGGAAGAGGGTTCGGTGGCGTCGCAGTCTGTCCTTGACGAGGCGGCTCATCGCATCAAGGTCACGGTCGGTTCGGGCGATCTCGGTCTTGCGGATACGCGCGTCGTCGTTAAGCACATTCCGTCCGCCAGCGATCCGGAGGCGGTCAATCTCATCTTCCAGGTCACCGAGGGCGTGCCGGTCGTCATCGACGAAGTGAGGATCCGCGGCAACGACTACACGAAGGACAAGGTGATTCGCCGCGAAATCGCGCTTGGTCCTGGAGACCGTATGCTCGAGGATCGCGCGGATCGTTCCAAGAAGCGCCTGGAGAATCTGGACTACTTCTCACGTGTCGACTACACGCTCAAGGCGTCCGACAAGGGCAAGGATGCGAAAGGCGCCGAGTACCGCAATCTCGTCTATGAGGTGGCCGAGAAGAACACCGGCTCGTTCATGGTAGGCATCGGCGCCTCGTCCGTCGATTCGGTCTATGTCTCCGCCGAAGTCAACCAGAACAACTTCGACCTCTTCGCGCCGTCGAAGTTGTTCCGCGGCGCGGGCCAGAAGGGTCGTGCTTACGTGGCGTGGGGCCCGCGCTACCAGAGCGCCGAGGTCGGCGTTGTCGAGCCATACTTCCTCGACCGCATGCTGGAACTTTCCGTTGATGCGTACCGTCGCCTGCGTTGGTATGATCAGTATGACTTGATCCGTTCGGGTGCGAATGCGTCGCTCGCTTATCCGGTGAAGTTCTGGCCGACCTGGGATCCCTTCGGCCGGCTGGGTGTTGGGCTTTCGGGAGAATTCATTGAGTTTGACGACGTCGATTCGGGTTGGTATGATCTGAAGGGCCGCTCGATTCAGGCCTTTCGCGAGGAAGATCGCATGTACGGCGACGCATTCGAGCCGGTTATCCATCTGTTCTGGCTGAAGGACGAACGAGATAACGCGCGCATTGCGACACGCGGCTATCGGGCCCGCATCTTCGGCGACATCGCCCCGGCTGGCGACAACGAGTACTGGCGTCTCGGCGTCAACTACCGCCACTACTGGACGACCTGGAAGCGGTACAACCACGTGTTCATGGCGAACTTCCGTGTCGAGACGATCGATGCCTTCAGCGGTGACGTGCCGATCTACAACCGCATGTTCCTTGGCGGACCGAAGTCCATCCGTGGCATCGAATACCGCAATGTCGCGCCGATGATCCGTCGCACGGGTTCGGGTTCGTACGATCCGTGGGGCGGTCAGACTCTTGGTTGCGCGAACTTTGAGTATACGGTGCCGATCGTGAAGATGTTCCGCGTCGCGGGCTTCACCGACTTGGGCGCGGTAACCGAGGACGAGTTTGACTTCGACTTCTCGGACAACTTCGCCTGGACGGTCGGCCTTGGTTTCCGCCTGGACATTCCGATGTTCCCGATCCGTCTGGACTTCGGTGTGCCGATCAAGAAGCCCAGTCACGCGAGCAAGGAGCTGTTCTCCTTCTCGGTGGGGTACGATTTCTAAAGTGATAAGCGATAAGCGATAAGCGAGGGTGATAAAATGAAGAAGCTGGTTTTCGGGTTGATGATGGTGCCGGTGGTGGCTCTGGCCGAGATGAAGTTGGCGACGGTGGACGTGCTGGTGCTCGTCCGCAACCATCCCGATTACGACCGGAACGAGAAGTTCATGGAGTCGAAGAGCAAGGACCTTGAGAAGAAGGGCGAGGAGATCAAGTCCGAGGGCGAGGCGTTGCAGGCCGAGGGCAAGAAGCTCGTCGAGCAGATGCGCAACCCGATGTTGAACGAGAAGGCGAAGGCCGATGTCGAGAAGAAGATCCAGGACATCCAGCAGAAGCTCATCCAGATCGAGCAGCGCTATCGTTCCGAAATGATGCGCGGCAACCAGGATCTCCAGGACGACCGCGCGCGTCTCATGAAGGCGACGACGGAGGACCTTCGCGCCCGCATCAAGAAGTATGCCGAGGCGAATGGCTACGACCTGATCCTCGACACGAATGTCATCGCGTATTCGAAGGACTCGTTTGATGTCACGAACGACCTCCTCAAGGACATGGGCGTTGATCCCGCGAAGGTCAAGGGCAAGGAGAAGAATGAAGGCAAGTGAGCTTGCGAAGACCCTCGGCGGTTCGCTCGAGGGGAAGGACGTTGACATTGTCGCCTGTGCCGGACTCGAGGAAGCCCGCACAGGTGACCTCAGCTTTTGCAAGGACCCGAAGCACGTGAAGCTCGTGCAGGAGACGAAGGCCTCCGCGGTGTTGTTACCGAAGGACTGGGATCACGGCGCGCCGTGTTCGATTATCCGCGTGAAGGAACCGAACGAGGCCTGCATGAAGGCGGCCGAGATCTTCGCGCCGCCCGCGCCGAAGCGCGAGCCCGGCGTCCATCCGACGGCCATCGTCGATTCGAGCGTCAAGCTTGGCAAGCGCGTTCACATCGGTCCCTTTACGGTCATCGAGAAGGGTACGACGATCGGCGACGACTGCGTCATCGAGGCGCAGGTCTTCATCGGCGAGAACTGCAAGCTCGGCGACGACTGTCACCTCTATCCACAGGTCACGCTTCGCGAGGGGTCTGTCCTCGGCAAGCAGGTGATCCTCCACTGCGGCGTTCGCATCGGCGGCGACGGCTACGGCTACACGACGTCCATCGGCCTTACGGGCATCAAGATCGAGAAGATTCCGCAGCTCGGCATCGTCGAGCTCGGGGATGGCGTCGAGATCGGCTCGAACACGACGATCGACCGCGCGCGCATCGGCCGCACGTATATCGGACCGATGACGAAGATCGACAACCTCGTCCAGATCGGCCATAACGTCAAGGTCGCGGGCTACTCGGGCATCATCGCCCAGGCGGGTGTCGCGGGCTCGACGCAGATCGGCAAGGGCTGCCTCATCTGGGCGCAGGCTGGCATTTCGGGACACATCAAGATCGCCGACGGCGTCCAGGTTGGTCCCCAGGCGGGCGTTCCCCAGTCGCTCGACGGCTCGGTCAAGTACGTGATCGGCGCGCCGGCCGAGTCGATGAAGGACTTCGGCGCCCGCGTCCTCCTGCCGAAGCAGATGGCCAAGGTCCGCGCCGAACTCAAGGCTCTTAAGTCCGATGTCGAAAGTCTGAAGTCCTAAAGCTGTCATCCGATGAATAGGAAAACCTGATGAAACACCTCGTGAGCACCGGACTTTTCTCGTTCATTCTCATTGGCAGCGCCTTGGCTGACATAGACTTCAATGCCGGGGCGGATCTGCGCATTCGCCAGGAGATCATGGACCATCTCCCCGGCTTGCCGGGCGGCGGCCGTGCGGGTTCGTTCGCCGTGCGCAAGTACACGAACTGGATCCGCTTCCGTGCCCGCGCCTGGGGCGAGATCAAGGGCGTGACGCAGAACGAGTCGACCTGGCGCCTCTACACGCGTGTCGCCGACGAGTGCAAGTGGTACGTGAAGCCCTGGAACAACGCGAACACCTTCCCGGACGAGCTGATTCTCGATAACCTCTTCCTGGAGGCGAAGGATCTCTTCGATGGTCTTCTGGACTTCTCGATCGGTCGTCAGGACATGCTCTTCCTCTATGGGCTTGACCACATCTTCGTCGATGGCACGCCGGGCGATGGTTCGCGCACGACCTATTCGGACATGGTCCGCGTCGGCTTCAACTTCGAGGACGACCGTCGGCTCGACCTGTTCGCGCTCTACAACTTCGACGATTCGGATGTCCGCTGGGGCACCGACCGGAGCAAGCACCGTGGCCTGACTAGTCTTGGCGGGGCCGAGCCCGACATGGACGACTGGGGCTTCGGCGCGATCTGGAGCGACAAGCTCGCGGAGAACGTGCCGTATCAGCTCTTCGTGATGCAGAAGAACACGGCCTCGTATCGTCACCCGAAGTACGGAAAGCGTCCGCGCAGCCAGCGCGAGCTGGTCGGCGCGAAGGTGATGCCTCGTCTTGACGAAGAGTGGTCGCTGCAACTCGAGGCGATGGGCCAGGTCGGCGACGCGGGCGGCAAGACGCTTTACGGTGCGAGCACCTATGCGGGCGCGAACTGGAAGAGCGCGCGCGAGGGGTGGAAGCCGTTCGCCAAGTTCGGCTACGAGTACAAGAGCGGCAGCAAGGACGCGGCGACGGCCGACGGCGGCCACGGCACGTGGGATCCGATGTGGGCGCGCGGCGCGGTCGAGTCCGAGATGTTTCTCTACGGCACGCACTACGGCGTCGGCTGGTGGTCGAACTGTCACTATCCGAAGCTGACGATGGGCGTCGACTTCGGCAAGTACCACAAGGTCTCCGCGCAGTTCGCGCCGATCTTCGCGGCGACGCAGGACCATCTCGGTGGCGGCAACGGCACCTTCAAGGGCTTCCAGACGTTCTTGCGCTACGACTTCCCGATCTTCACGAACACGATGCGCCAGGATATCTTCAATAGCGAGACGGAGCGCGGCGTCGAGGTCTTCGGCCATGTTCTCGCCGAGTTCTTCAATCCGGGCGACTACTACGAGACGGACAAGCCCGCGTACTTCGTCCGCTGGCAGGTCGACTTCAAGTTCTAATGTGTCAGGGGGAGGAAACCCTTTCACAATCCACAAGATAAAGCAAAGATGAAAAAGTACAACGTTGGTCTGGTTGGCGTCGGTGCGGTCGGCACCGAGATGATCAAGTGCCTGAAGGAGCGCAACTTCCCGATGAACGGGGAGGTGCAGGTGTTCGCGAGCCGCGAACGTGACGAGCAGATTCTCGGCGAGACATACCATGTCAAGAAAGCTGACGAGAACTGCTTCAACGGTCTCGACATCGTGCTCTTCGCCGGCAAGACGGATGTCGCCATCCAGCTCAAGGACGCCTGCGTCAAGGCGGGCGCGAAGATGATCGACAACTCCCGCGCGTTCCGCCAGGATCCGGAAGTCCCGCTCGTGGTGCCGCAGGTGAATCCCGAGGACCTCGACTGGAACAAGGGCGTCATCGCGAATCCGAATTGCACGACGGCGATCATGCTCGAGGCGGTCGCGCCGCTGCACAAGGCGAAGGGCCTCAAGCGCCTCGTCGCCGCGACCTACCAGGCCGCGTCGGGCGCCGGTGCCCCCGGCCTCAACGAGCTTGAGGACCAGATCCACGCCTACGCGAAGGGTGAGTCGCTCACGGTCAAAGCGTTCCAGCACCAGCTCATGTACAACCTCATCCCGCACATCGACAAGTTCGACGAGACCAACTGGTACACGCTCGAAGAGCTCAAGATGCGCAACGAGGCGCGCAAGATGCTCCACCACCCGGAGCTCCGCCTCTCCTGCACGTGCGTGCGCGTGCCGATCGCCCGCGCCCACTCCGAGTCGCTGAATCTCGAGTTCGAGAACGATATCACGCCCGAAGAGGCGCGTGAGATCCTGAAGGGCTGCGAGGGTGTGCGCGTCGTCGATGATCCGCTCAACGGCGGTTATCCGATGCCGCTCGACGCGACGGCGAAGTACGACGTGCTCGCCGGCCGCATCCGCCGCGACATCTCGCGTGACGATAACAAGGGCCTTGAGATGTTCGTCTCGGGCGACCAGCTCCTCCGCGGCGCGGCGCTCAATGCGGTCGAA
Source organism: uncultured Verrucomicrobiota bacterium (assembly GCA_945834475.1). Lineage (GTDB taxonomy): Bacteria > Verrucomicrobiota > Kiritimatiellia > RFP12 > UBA1067 > UBA1067. The sequence continues at coordinate 38,653 of CAMAHK010000007.1, read as the reverse complement.
ATCGCCGAGCACCTCATCAAGCGCGGCCTCGTCTAAGTCGCGCGGGTCTCGGACGTGAAGTCCGATTTCCATGCTGACACATCTCAAGGTATCCAATCTGGCCATTGTCGAACGGACCGAAATCGCTTTCGGTCCGGGACTCAATGTTCTGACCGGCGAGACGGGTGCGGGCAAGTCCGTCCTGATGGGCGCGCTCGACCTCGTGTTGGGCGGGCGCGCCGAGGCGTCGTCCGTCCGCGACGGCGCGGCGGAAGCCGAAGTCGAGGCCGTGTTCGACGGCAAGACCGTGCGCCGCACGGTGACGCGCGAAGGACGGTCCCGCGCCTGGATCGACGACGAGTCTGTCACGATTGCCGAGTTGAAGGCCTTCGCGCATCGGCTCGTCGACATCCATGGTCCGCGCGCGAACCAGCGCCTTCTCGACGAAGATTTCCAGCGCAAGACGCTCGATGAGTTCGGCAACGTCAGTCGCATGGCCTACGAAAAGGCCTACGGCGCGTATGCGAAGCTGAAGGGCGATCGTGCGGCGATCGCGTCGGCGCTGGGCGAGGACGAGCTGGACTTCCTGCGATTCCAGGTCGAGGAACTCAAGGCGGCCGATCTTTCCGAAGAGGACGAGACGATTGCCGAGCGTCATGCTGCGGCAGCGCATCAGGAGGAAATCGTCGCGCACGCGAACGAGATCACGGAGGCGCTGGGCGGTGACCGCGGCGTCTCGGAGATTCTTTCGTCCCTCCAGCCGAAGTTCGCCGCGACGGCGCGGCATTTTCCCGCGGCGGCCGAGTGGGCGACGGAGGCGGACGACATCGCGCTCCGCCTTCAGGAACTGTCGCGCACGATTGCGGACGCCGTCTCGCGGATCGACTTGGGCGATGAGGATCTGGCGGCGCTCGACGCGCGGCTCACGGTCGTTAGCAGGCTGAAGCGCAAGTATCACGCGACAACCGTCGCCGAGTTGATGGCGCTTCTGGACGAGAAGCAGGCAAAGCTCGACGCGGCGGAGAATCGCGATGCGAGGATTGCCGAACTTGATCGCGCGATTGCCGTGGCGGAAGCCGAGGTGAAGGCGGTCGGCGACGCGCTCTCGAAGGCGCGCGCGAAGGCGGGCGCGAAACTTGCGAAGGCGATCACGGCGGAGCTGCACGGACTCGGGTTCCTTCAGGCGAAGTTCGGTGTGACGCTCGAGCGGGCCGAGCCGGGACCGACGGGACTCGATCGCGTCGTCTACCTCTTTGAGCCGAATCCAGGCGAATCGGCGCGTCCCCTCGCGGCGATTGCGTCCTCGGGCGAAATCGCGCGCGTGATGCTGGCGGCGAAGGTCGTGCTGGCGGATGCTGCGTCGGGCGAAGCGTGCGGCACGATGGTCTTCGACGAGATCGACGCGAACATCGGCGGCGAAGTCGGCAAGGCCGTCGGGGAGAAGATGCGTGCGGTCGCGAAGAACCATCAGGTGATCGCGATTACGCATCTGCCGCAAAGCGCCGTTTACGGCGAAAGACATTTTGTCGTCGCGAAGTCCGTCTCCGGCGGACGTACGCGGACGGGCGTACATGAGGTCTTGGGCGCGGAACGCGTCGCGGAGATCGCACGGATGCTCGGTGGAGAGAAACTGACCAGTGTTGTGAGAAAACATGCCGAAGAATTGCTTGAGTTATCCCGTTGAGTTCGTCGAAGACGTCTTTGGAGCGAGCGCGAAGCTAGCCGAGATCGTCGGCCGTGCGAAAGTTCTGCTGGTGGCTGACCTCAATGTCGTGCAGCGCACCAAGAGCCTGGGTACGCGCATTGGCGCGTATGTGAAGGAGCACAACCTGACGCTCGCGGGTGCGCCGGTCGTCATTGCCGGCGGCGAGCGCGTGAAGATGGATAACTTCCAGAGTGCAACGTGCATCATCGACGCCGCGCTCAAGGCGGATTTGACGGCCGACGATTACATTCTCGCCCTCGGCGGCGGCACGATTCTCGATGTCGCGGGTTGGGCGGCTGCGCAGCTGAAGGGCGGTGTGAAGCTCCTGCGTCTGCCGACGACGCCCGCGGCGATGCTCGGGTGTGCGTTTGCCGAAACGGCCGCGCTCAATACGCCGCTCGTGAAGGACGCGCTCGTCGTGCCGTCCGTGCCGGCGGCGGTGCTGATCGATCTGGCGTTTGCGACAACGGTTCTGGACGGCGTCTGGCGCGCCGGTTTCAGCGAAGCGGTGCGACTTGCGGTCGCAAAGGACGTTAAGCAGCTGAAGAAAATCCAACCGCTCGCAGAGGCCTATCAACGGCGTGACGCGGCTGCGCTCGCCGAACTCGTGAGCCTCGCGTTCGCACTTCGCCAGAAGAAAGGCGGCACGGACTTCGGCCTGTCGACGGCCGCGGAACTCGAGCCGAAGAGCACGTGGAAGCTGCCGCACGGCTATGCCGTCGCCATCGGTACGCTCATCGATCTCGACCGCGAAATCGCGGCGGGCGAGCGCAAGGCGGAGGAGCTTGTCCAGGTCAAGGCGCTCCTTGCGGCGTGCGGGGCCCTGGACGGCGCCCGCCATTCCCGTCATCTTCCCGGCGTCGCCCGTTTCTTCGAGGACTGAGTGCAATGGCGGGAAAGGCCTATCTCTTTGACATGGACGGCGTCCTTGTCGACAATTGCCGGTATCACGTGCTCTCCTGGCTCGAATTCGCGAGACGGCACGGCGGAAAGCTCACCGAACGCCAGATCGTCGAATGGATGGGGGCTCCGGGGCGGGACTATATTGTCCGTATGTTTGACGAGCCCCAGTCGCCGGAGCGCGTGGACGAACTGATGCAGGAAAAGGAATCCCTTTATCGCGAGCTCTACCGTCCCCATCTCGCGCCGCGGAAGGGCCTGATGGAGTTTCTGCAGTCCGCCTGCGCCGCGGGCATCCCCTGTGCCGTCGTCACCGGCGGATCCAAGGCCAACGTCGACTACGTGCTGGATGGACTCGACATCCGCGCCTTCTTCGCGTGCATCGTCGATTCGTCGCATTACGAACGCGGCAAGCCTGCGCCGGACTGCTATTTGCAGGCGGCTCGGAGGCTAGGTGTCTCGCCCGATGCCTGCACCGTCTTCGAGGATGCGGTCAACGGCATCGAGGCCGCGCAGGCGGCGAAGATGCGCGTGGTGGCCATTACGGGAACGAATGCGCGCGAGACGCTCGCCGCGGTTTCGCCCGACATGATCATCGACACCTTCGACGAAGTGCCCCGGTAGGACTCCTCACTTATTTTTCACTTTTCTTTTTCGCATCTGTGGTATGATAGCGGTGCGAAAGGAAAAGTGACATGAATCAGATTGAATTGAAATGGCTATGCGGCTCTGCGGCGCTGGCCGCGGGGATCGGCTGCTCGCTCCTGCTGCCGCGAGCGGCGGAACTTTGGCCAGTTGCGGTGACCCTGGCGGCCCTCGTGGCCCTGTTGGGCTACGGGTTCGCCGTTCGCGGCTGGTGGCTCCTGACCGTGGCTCTGGCGGGGCTTGCGCTTGCCTATCAGTCAACGGTGCAGAACGAGCGGCTTTATCGCGAGTCGCCCTGGCTGCGGGCGGTCCGGCATCAGGGCGCGAGCACGGCATCCGGCGTTCCTGAGTTGCGACAGGAGCTTTCACGGCGTGTGGCGGCGGGGGGTGGACATGCGCCGCAGCTGACAGCGCTGAACCAGGCGATTCTCCTCGGCGAGCGGAAGCGGCTGCCGGCGCAGTTTCGGCAGGTCTTCGTCGACTCAGGAGCGATTCATGTGTTTGCGATCTCGGGACTGCACGTGATGGTCGTGGCCAAGATCCTCATGTGTTTGGCGGCGTTTGTCTTCGTGCCGTACCGCTGGCAGGGAGCGGTGACGCTTCCGGTCCTCTGGGGGTATGTTTACCTGATCGGCTCCCCGCCGAGTGCGGTGCGCGCTGCTTTGATGGCAACCTTCTATTTTTCGGCGTCGGTCGTCTGGCGGCGTCCCAACGGGCCGATCGCTTGGGCTCTCGCGTTTCTGGTCGTCCATGTGTCCGATCCCGGGCAGCTGACGAACGTGGGGTCGCTCTTTTCCTTTGTCGTAATGCTCTCGCTGGTCCTGGCGAGCCGCGTCGTGCGCTTGCCGCGGCGGATCTGGGCGAAGCTACTTGTCTTGACGCTGGCAGCATGGGCGGCCGGGGTGCCGATTGCCGCGGCGACCTTCGGACGTCTGACGCCCGGGGGCATCTTGGCGAATCTGGTGTTGGTCGTGACGGCCGCCTATTCGGTGACGGCAGGTATTCTCGGACTGCTCCTGAGTTTCGTCTGGCTGCCGTTGGCCGAGCATCTCAACAACCTGGCGATCCTGACGACACAGGCGATGGTAGTCGTCGCCTCGGCGGTTGCGCGTTTGCCGTTCGCTTCTGTCGAGATCCCGCCTTGGGGATTCTTCGAGTGCGGCGGTTGGTATGTGGCCCTGGGGCTTCTGGCCTATCTGGTGCGCCATGTGCAGGATCGTCACGCACGGCTCTGATGCGGGGTATCGGCCGTTTTGGTATAATATGCAGAGTATGAATTTTCCTGTAGAGCTCAAAGGCGCCTTCGTGGCGCGTCCCGTGACTGCGAACAAGTACACGGTCGGTACGGTGACGGTGGTCGGCGGTTCCGGACATTACATCCATGCGCCGGTCATCGCGGGTCTTGGTGCGCGCGTCGGCGGCGCGGGGCTTGTTCAGCTCGCGGTGCCGGATGCCTCGCGCATTGCGGCGGGAGCGCTCCTTCCCGAGGCGACGTTCACGAAGCTCACGGCGACCTGCGTGCCGCCGAAGGCCGATGTTACGGTCGTCGGCATGGGGCTCGGGATCTCGGTTTCGACGGAAGTCATCGTCTCGCGCCTCCTTTCGGGGTCCCACGGCCGTTTTGTCGTTGATGCGGATGCTCTCTCGATTCTCGCCAACTGGTATGGGCGGACGGACGGCTATGATCCGGCGAAGGGGCAGGAGCTCGTGCTGACGCCGCACGAGGGCGAAGCGGCGCGGCTTCTCGGATGGACGAAGGAACAGGTCGTCGCCGATCGGCTCGCGACGGCGCGTGAGATTGTCGACCGTTATGGGGCGACGGTGGTTCTGAAGGGCGCGCATACGCTCGTCGTATCGTCCGACGGCCAGCGCGTCTACGAGAACGCGACGGGGAATCCGTTTATGGCGATGGGTGGCATGGGCGACCTCCTTGCGGGCGTCATCGCAGCGCGTTGGGCCTACCTGAAGGGCGATCCGTTTCTCGCGGCGGCCTCGGCCGTCTGGATGCACGGCGCGGCGTCCGATGCGGTCGTCGCGGAGGTGATGGATCCGTCGATCGCCAACACGGCGGCCAAGATCGGCTCGTTCCGCGTTCAACTGGACATTTGAGTGGGCAAATCCATGTATACTAACATACCGTTCTGGCTTTCGGCACTTTTCATCGTCGGCGGACTTGTCGCGCTGACGTGGTCCAGCGACCTCTTTGTGGACGGTGCTTCGGCGCTCGCCCGCAAGCTCGGCATCTCGCCGTTCATCATCGGCATGGTGATCATCGGCTTTGGCACGTGTGCGCCGGAGTTCTGCGTGTCGCTCTTTTCGAGCCTCTCCAACCACGCGAACCTGTCGCTCGGCAACGCCTACGGCAGCTGTGTCTTCAATGTCGCCGGCATTCTCGGCATCGCGGCGATGGTCTCGCCGCTCGTCGTCAAGCCGACGCTTGTCTTCGCCGGGGCGCCACTGATGACGGCCGTGGCGGTCTTCTCGATCTTCTTCCTGCGCGACGGTTCGCTCGGACGGTTCGAGTCCCTTGTGCTCCTCGCGGTCTTCGCGGTCATCATGCCGATCTACTGCTGGTTTGACCAGAAGAAGGGGGAGCGTGAGAAGGGGGAGAAAGCAGGTGGAGATGAAGGTGAAGGGCACGGGGTTGTCTGGATGCTTTATGCGCTTTTGGTCGGACTTGGGGTGATGGTCGGGGCGAGCCATCTGCTTGTGTGGGGGTCGGTCGATCTCGCGCGGCAGCTGGGTGTCGGCGAACTCCTGATTGGACTCACGATCGTCGCGATCGGCACGTCGATTCCAGAGCTCGCGACGGCGGTCGCCGCGGCGCGCAAGGGCGAGTCGGAGCTCGTGCTCGGCAATATCGTCGGCTCGAACCTCTTCAACACGCTCTGTGTCGTCGGTACGGCGGGGGCGGCGAGTGCGGAGCCGGTCACGGGCTTTTCGACGGGCTATGTCGTGGGGCGCGACCTGGTCGCGCTGGTTGTCATCTCCATGACCGTTTTCCTTTTCGGCATCAACTGGCGCAAGCCGCGGGAAGCGGGGCTCGTCACGCGCGGCGAGGGCGCGCTGTGGGTGCTTTTGTTCATCGCTTATCTTTCGCTGACCATTTATCAGGAGGTTTTCCATGGCTAAGGTCATCGCCATTGACGGTCCCAGCGGGGCCGGCAAGTCGTCCGTTTCCAAGCTCGTCGGCAAGGCGCTCGGGTTCCTGCATGTCGATTCCGGCGCGCTCTACCGCATCATGACGTGGCAGGTGCTCGTCAAGAATGTCAACCCCGAAGATCCCGAGGCTGTCGCGGCGTTCGCACCGACGGTCACGATCGAATGCCGTCCCGAGAACGGGGCGATCGCCTACTACGTGGACGGCGAAGCGCCGGGTGAGCGCATCCGCCTGCCCGAGATCAACGCACACGCCTCGCAGGTCGCGACGGTGAAGGCGGTGCGCGACAAGGTGACGGACCTCCTGCGCGGCATGACGCAGTACGGCGATCTGGTCGTCGAGGGACGTGACATCACGACGGCGGTCTTCCCCGATTCGCCCGCGCGTTTTTACCTCACGGCGTCCGCCGAGGCGCGCGCCCGCCGGCGACAGAAGGAAGAGGTCGAGAAGGGTATCGCGAACCAGACGGCCGAGGCGGTGAAGGCCTCGCTCCTCGCGCGCGACGCGATAGACTCGACGCGCAAGTATGCGCCGCTTCGCAAGGCGGACGGTGCGATCGAGATCGATTCCTCCGACCTCACGCTCGACGAAGTCGTCGCGCTGGTCCTCGAAAAGGTGCATGAAGCTTTCGGTTAAGCTCTGCCTGCTGGCGCTGGCCGCCTACTTCGCCGTGGCGATCTACGGCGAAGTGCAGTATCGTGTCGCGCAGGTGCGCGACACGACACCGAGCTATAACCAGGTCTGCATGGAGGCGAGGTTTTTGCCGCCGGGGGACTCCGTACCGCGGTGCGTCCCCGCCCGCGGCGTTTCCACGGCAGACCTGTTACCCGCCGCGGGCGAGACGCACCGCGGTACGGTGTACCTCCTCGGCACCGACAACCTCGGGCGTTCGGTCGCCGAGCGCCTCGCACAGGGAACGCGCATTGCCTTTTACGTCGGCATCCTGACCTCGCTCATCGCGATTCCGTTGGGTGTCGTCCTAGGGCTTCTCGGTGGCTACTACGGCGGCAAGATCGATTCGCTCGTCATCTGGCTTTGCGCGACGGTTGCGTCGATGCCGGGGCTCCTCTTCATTCTCGCGATTTCGCTGGTGGTCGGCAAGGGGCTCCTCGGTGTCATCGTCGGCATCGGGCTGACGACGTGGGTCGGCACGTGCCGAACGATCCGCGGCGAGACAATGAAGCACCGCGACCGCGCGTACGTGCAGGCGGCGAAGACGCTCGGTTACTCCGACGCGCGGATCATGTTTCGCCACATCCTGCCCAACGTCGCGCACGTCATTCTCATCCAGTTTTCGATCCGCTTCCCGAGCGCGGTCTCGACGGAGGTCTTCATCTCGTTCCTCGGCATCGGCGTGCAGGGCGAGCCGAGCTGGGGTATTATGATCAACAACGCGCGAACGCGGCTCTGGCAGGGCATTTGGTGGGAGATGGTCTTCACGACTGCGGCGATCTTCATTCTCGTACTTGTCTTCAATCATCTCGCGGATTATCTCCGCGACCGTCTGGACCCCGCACTGAGGAGTGAAAAATGATCTTTCCGATCGCCCTGAAACGTCCGCTCGTCGTCTTCGACCTTGAAACCACGGGACTCTTCCCGCGCAAGGACCGCATCATCGAGATCGCGGCGGTGAAGGTGAATCCCGACGGCACGGAGGAGCGTCTTGAGCGTCTTCTCAATCCGACGATCCCGATTCCGCCCGAGACGACGGCCATTCACGGCATCGACGACGCGACGGTCGCGAACTGTCCGACGTTCGCCGAGGTGGCGGACGAGATCTACGCCTTCTTCGAGGGCTGCGACATCTCGGGCTTCAACTCCGACCGCTATGACATCCCGTGCCTTGAGGAGGAGTTCCTCCGCGTCGGCCGCAATCTCTCGGCGGCGGTCGTCGACCGCGTCGACGTGCAGCGCATCTACCATAAGATGGAGCCGCGCGACCTGACCTCAGCCGTGGCCTACTACTGCCACCGCGACCATGTCGGGGCACACGGGGCGCTCGCCGACGCGCAGGCGACGCTGGACGTTCTCAAGGCGCAGCTGACGCGCACCGAGGGACGTTACGCCGAACTCCAAGGCAAGGGTATTCATGAGCTCGCCGAGTACATCGCGCCGCACGATCCGCTCAACGCCGACCGCAACGGCATGTTCCGTTGGCGGGACGGGGTTCTGTGCGTCAACTTCGGCAAGAAGAAGGGCGAACCGCTCAAGAAGCTGATGCTCAACGAACCGAACTTCCTGAAGTGGATCATCAAGGGCGACTTTGACTCGGATGTGAAAGCCATTGCGGCGGATGCGCTCGAGGGACGACTTCCCAGGCCGCCGCAGGTCTGACGGTCGCCTTGTGCTTTGTAGGGTAGTAGAATAACACGATTATGTTCATCAGACTCACTCGACTCGATACTTCGCCGATCTGGCTGAATGCCGCTTTTATCGTCACCGTCGAACCGCGCAAGGGCGGCGGCTCTGTTGTCGTCCCTGTGGGAGACGGGCTTGACTATGACGTGCGTGAGACGCCAGAGGCGGTCTTGGCGCTTCTGGGCGACGCGCCTACGCCGGCGATCCTGCCGATTCCGACGAAGGACGCCCTGACGCCGACGCCGGAGGATGTCTCGCCCGAAACGGACGCGCAGCTCGTTTCCGAGGCGCGTCAGTCGGCCGCGACGGCCGAGTCGAGCGCCGAGAAGTCGGCTCCGGCCGAAGCGCCGGCGGACGAGCCGAAGCTCGCGAAGCGGACGCGCAAGGCTTCGACAACGACGACGGCGAAGAAACCGCGCGCGACGCGCAAGAAAAAGCCCGCGCTGCCGCTTCCGCCGGAAGACGTGGATCGCCTGAACCGCATGCGTCCGAAAAGCTTGAAGAAGTTGCAGAACACGCTTCAGTCGCAGTTCAAGGTCGAGGACGTCGCCTCCGCCATCGAAGCTCTCGCGGCGAACGGTGTTTTCACGCTCGAGCAGGAACGCGTCCTCTGGATTGAGGGAAAGTAGATCCGCACTTGATTCGCGGCACGGTTTTTTGATATACTATGCGCGAACATTCCCATAAAAGGATAAATAAAAATGGCTAATATCAAGGGTGGCCGCGCGGCTCGTAAGCGCGATCGTCAGAATGAGAAGGCGCGTAAGCGCAATGCAGTGTGCAAGGCGAAGCTGCACGACGCGCACAAGAAGCTCTTCAAGGCTGCGGATGCCTCCGATGCGGAAACCGCGGCGAAGAAGTTCAAGGAATTTGTCTCCGGTCTCGACAAGGCCGTGAAGAAGGGTATCATCACGAAGAACACGGCTGACCGCAAGAAATCCCGCGCTCAGCTCAAGATGAACAAGATGGCTGCTGCGGCCGCCAAGTAACATTCAAGGCAATCGGGAATGTGATCGCATAGGGCATCGGAATGCAAGAACATTCTGGTGCCCTTGCAACTTTCAAAAGGCCGGAAGTCGGTCGTCGAAAGTCGCAAGTCGGGAAATACGGTTTTTAAGTTAATCAGTTAAACAATTGATCAGTTAAGGAGTTATAAAGATCATGGATAAGAAGACACTGAAGGATGTTGAGCTCAAGGGCAAGCGCGTGGTCATGCGCGTTGACTTCAACGTTCCGATGGCCAAGGACGGCTCGGGCAAGATCACGGACGACACGCGCATCGTCGCGGCGCTGCCGTCGATCAAGTACGTCCTCGAGCAGGGCGGTTCGCTCGTCCTCATGTCGCACCTCGGCCGTCCGAAAGGCGTCAAGCTCGGCAAGCCGGCGAATCCGGAGAATGCGGCGTTCACGCTCAAGCCGGTTGCGGAGGCGCTCTCCGAGAAGCTCGGCCTCGCGGTCAAGTTCGTCCCCGACTGCATGGCGGCCGACGACGTCGTCAAGGCGCTTCAGCCGGGTGAAGTCGCGCTCCTTGAGAACACCCGCTTCTACAAGGCCGAGGACGGCAAGGTGAAGAAGGATGACGAGAAGAAGGGCATCCACCTCACCGACGAAGAGTTCGCCACGAAGAAGGCGGAGCTCAAGGCCGAGCGCGCCGAGATGGCGAAGAAGCTCGCCAGCTACGGCGACATCTACTGCAACGACGCGTTCGGCACGGCCCACCGCGCCCACGCCTCGACGGCGGTCATCGCCGACTACATCCAGCCGGCGGTCTCGGGCTTCCTTCTGGAGAAGGAAATTCAGTTCCTCGGTGATGCGGTCGAACACCCGGTCCGTCCATTCGTCGCGATTCTCGGTGGCGCGAAGGTTTCCGACAAGCTCGCGGTCGTGAAGGCCCTCCTCGAGAAAGTTGACACGCTCATCATCGGCGGCGGCATGGCCTACACCTTCAAGAAGGCGCAGGGCATGAAGATCGGCAACTCGCTCTGCGAAGACGAGCAGGTCGCATACTGCAAGGAGATGCTCGAGAAGGCCGAGGCGAAGGGCGTCAAGATCCTCCTTCCGGTTGACAGCGTCATCGCCGACAAGTTCCCGGCCGAGAAGGATGCCTCCGACATCACGATGAAGACGGTCGAGGGCGACATCGAGGACGGCTGGATGGGTCTTGACATCGGGCCGAAGTCGGTCGAGCTCTTCAGCGCGGCGGTCAAGGACGCGAAGACGGTCGTCTGGAACGGCCCGATGGGCTGCTTCGAGTTCGCGCCGCTCTCCAAGGGCACGTACGGCGTCTGCGAGGCGGTTGCGACGGTCAAGGCCAATGGCGGCATCTCGATCATCGGCGGTGGTGACTCGGTCAGCGCGGTCAAGAAGTCGGGCAAGGCTCCCGAGATGAGCCACGTCTCCACGGGCGGCGGCGCGTCCCTCGAGTTCCTCGAAGGCAAGGTCCTCCCGGGCGTTGCGGCGCTCACCGCGAAGTAAGGTCTCGGCACATGGCTCAGATTTACGAGTACACGGGGGTTGTCGAGGAAGTCGGCGCAGTGCAGACTTTCGGCAGCGGCTTCACGAAGCGCGATTGTATCATCGGCAACGATGTCGATTCGACGTCGAAGTATCCGAACCCCGTCAAGTTCACGTTCAAGAAGGACAACTGTTCGCTCTTGGACGGTGTCGCCAAGGGACAGCGCGCGAAGGTTCGCTTCGCGATCGACGGTCGCCGCTGGGACGGTCCGAAGGGCACACAGTACTTCGTCGACCTGACGGCGCTCAAGATCGAGGTCCTCAACGCCGACGGCTCGTCGACCGAGCCCGTGCCGGCGCCAGCCGAACCCGACTTCCCGGCAGATGCCGGGGATGTCGACGACATGCCGTTCTAAATGACTTGGCATGAGGTCATTGCGAAAGCAGCCTCGTTCCTGAACGGAAAGGGCGTGCCCGATCCTCAAGTCGCCGCGGAGCTTCTGGCTGCGCGGCTTCTTGGTGTCGGGCGCGGACTGCTCGCGTCGTCTCTTGCGAAGGATGTCCCTGAGAAGTACCTCGAGGCGATGCGGCGCGGGATGGCGCGACTCGTGAAGGGCGAGCCGCTCCAGTATGTCTTGGGCGAGTGGGACTTCCGAACGCTGACGCTTACCTGCGACAAGCGCGCGCTCATTCCGCGTCCCGAGACGGAAGAGCTAGTGACGCGTGTCTTGCGCCACCTCCATTCGACACGCAACGCTCAGCACTCGTCGCTTCCCCTCGTTGTTGACGTGGGGACGGGGACAGGAGCGATCATCCTTTCGCTGGCGAAGGAATTCAAGGGCGCGGCGGTGTTTCTCGGGACGGATGTCTCGGAAGACGCGATCCAGCTTGCGCGGGAGAATGCTGTGCGGACGGGGCTCGCCGCGCACGTGAAGTTCGCGGTCGCCGACGGACTCGACGAGTTCGACGAACCCGAGAGCGTGGACGTCCTCGTCTCAAATCCGCCGTACATCAAGACGGCGGTCTGCGAGACACTTGATCCGCAGGTGAAAGACTTCGAACCGCGCCTGGCGCTTGACGGCGGGGTGACGGGGCTCGACTTTTATGACCGCTATCTCGCCGATGCGCTCAACCTGCTCAAGCCAGGCGGGGCGGTCTTCTTCGAGATTGGCGAGGATCAGGGACCGGCGCTCGAGAAGCTGATGTCTGATTACGGTTTCAGCGACATCCAGATCGAGAAGGACTACGCGGGACACGACCGCTACGCGTCCGCGATTCTCAAATGAGCGCACAGGATCTCATTCTCGGTGCGCGCGTCGCGCATCTTCGCGAGCTGAAGACGGAAGTCGAGAAGTTGAAGGCGGTGAACGCCGCCTTGCGGGCGGAGAAGGACGCGCTGGAGGCGCACTTCACCCTCGCGCTGATTGCCGCCGAAGAGCTTGCCGACGCACGGCTCGAGCTCTGGGACGGTTGGAATCTCATTCTGGGTGCGACAAAGTCCGCTCGTGACCGTGACGAACTTTTCGCGCAGGCCCGCTCGAAGCTGGCGGAAGATCCGACATTGCGCATTTGGATCGTCTTCGACGGACACGACGAGCGCGTGACGAACGAGGAACGGCTGCGCGTGAGTTATACGGGCGGAACGGGTGCGCATCGCGCCGACCGCTTCATCGTCGATTTCGTCCGCATGGCCGTCTACCGCGGCTTTGGCGATCGTGTCACGGTGCGAACCCACGACAAGGACTTCCGCCGTCAGATCGCCAATCTTGCTCACCAGGCAATCTACACAGGCTGATGTGCAAGAGATGAGTGCTGATTTTCCATGTTTGTGTCAGGCACAATCGTGGAAAGTTGGTGTGAGGAGGGGTTTGTTGCGGCGAGGAAGGATGATTTGAAGTTGAGATTTAACTTACCGTTGTCTAACTGGGGGATGAATTGATATAATAACTGACGTCTTGCAAGACAAACCAAATTAAGGAGAAAAAAGAAAATGGCTCACAAGATTGCCGCTGACAAGTGCGTTGGCTGTGGCTGCTGCAAGGATGCTTGCCCGGCCGAAGCGATTACCGAGGGTACGCCCTACACAATTGATCCCGACAAGTGCCTCGACTGCGGCGCTTGCGCGGCTCAGTGCCCGAACGAAGCGATCAACCCGGCTTGATTGAATTCGTTCTAGAAACCCTGCAGCTTCTGCCGTTTCTCTTTGCGACGTACCTCGTCCTGGAGGCGGTGGAAGCCCACGCGGGCGGCGCGCTCGAGAAGTTTCTCGAGCGTGCTCGTTCTGTAGGGCCGTTTGCGGGGTCGCTCGCGGGGGCGATTCCGCAGTGCGGCGTTTCTGCTGCCGCGGCCTCGTTCTATGCGGGCGGTGTCATCACCGTCGGCACGCTTCTCGCCGTCTTCCTGGCGACGGCCGACGAGCTTATCCCCGTTCTCATTTCCTCGCGCGTTCCGGCGGCGCTTCTTTTCAAGATCGTCGGCATCAAGGTCGTCACGGCGCTCGCGATCGGGTTCGCCGTCGATGGCGTTCTGGCTTTTGTCCGCCACATGCGCCGCAAGGTGTCCGTGCATGAACTCTGCGAACACAGCCATTGCGGTTGCACGGGGTCGAAGGGCATTCTCGTGCCGGCGCTGATCCATACGGCGGAGATCTTCCTTTTTATTGTGGTCATTTCCGGCGCGATCGAGCTTTGCATGCATTACTTCGGCGAAGATTCCCTGGAGGCGTTGCGGCTCAACCAACCAATCTTCGGCGAACTTGCCGCGGGCGCACTCGGGCTTATTCCGAACTGTGCGGTGTCGGTCGCCGGGGCGAAGCTTTATCTGGCGGGGGCGATGAGTCCCGGGGCTCTAATGGCCTCCTCGTTCACGGGGTCGGGGCTCGGTCTCCTCGTTCTTTTTCGGACGAACCGCAACCTGAAGGAAAATCTTCTTGTCCTGTTGGCCGTTTATTTTGTCGGCGTCGTGTTGGGCTGTCTGACGGGGCCTCTCTTATGAAAATCAAAGATTTTTGTGTTTCCTGTTCCCAGAAGCTCCTGTCCGTTCGCGTGATCGCCTGGTTCTGGGAGGTTCTAAAGGGATTCCTTAAGAACAACTGCTCGATGCACGCGGCGGGGCTCACGTATTTCGCCATGCTGGCGATCGTGCCGGTCCTGTGCGTTCTCCTCTTCACTGCGAAGATGTGTGGAGCCGACGATTATGCGCGCAAGGAGGTGAACTTCCATCTCGACGCGATGATTTCCAACATCGAGAACGGACAGGATGAGGAGATCGTCAAGTGGTTTTCCGACGCGAAGGTCGTGAGCGAAGAAGAGCGTGCCAAGAAGCGCGAGGCGGCGCTGGAGTTCGGTACGCAGGCGCGCAAGATCTCGAATCTCCTTTTCGACCGGATTGAGAGGTTTGATATTGGCACGCTTGGTTGGATCGGCTTCGCGTTCCTGCTCTGGACGGTCATCTCGTCCATCGGTATGGTCGAGGTGAGCTTCAATGAGATCTTTGAAGTGCCGAAGCCGCGTCCCGTCTGGAAGCGCGCGCTTCTTTACCTGGCGATCACGACGATTTTGCCGATTCTCGTGGCGATCGCGATGTCGCTGCCGATTCTGAACATCGTCAAGGACATCCTTGTCGCGACGTTGGGCGCGACGTGGTTGACGAAGTGGGTGTCGGACGGCGTCATCTGGTTTCTCGATTCGGCGTTCTTGCGCTTTGCCTTCGTCCTTTTGATGGCGTCGTTGACCTTCGGTTTTGTCTTCTGGATCATGCCGAACTGCAAGGTCTCGAAGTTGCACGCCTGGTGGGGTGGTTTCATCACGGCCGTCTTCTTCGGCGCGTGGATGAAGATCTGTGCGATCGCCCAGGTCGGTATCGCGAAGTCCTCGGCGCTTTACGGATCGTTCGCGATCCTTCCGATCGTGCTGGCCTGGTTTTACATGAGCTGGCAGATCATCCTGCTCGGAGCTGTGATGGTGCGCTCGTTCGAGACGTCACGGCGGGTGAAATGAACTGCGAACTCTGTCCACGGCGGTGCGGAAAGCGTCCCGGCTACTGCGGGGCGGGCGAACGGCCGCGCGTCTTTCGCTGGGGACCGCATTTTGGCGAGGAGCCGCCGATTACAGGCGAACGCGGGTCGGGGTGCGTCTTCTTCTCGCGCTGCACGATGAAATGCCTCTATTGCCAGAATTCGCCGTGGAGCTGGAAGGGCGAGGGCAAGGACCTGACAACCCCCGAGCTGACGGCGATTTTCCGTGACCTGGCGATCAAGGACAAGGTTGAGAATTGGAATCTTGTCTCGCCGACCCCGTACCTGCCGTTCGTCCGCGAGGCGGTCCAGCCGCTGTTCGCGGAGGGAATCCGCCTGCCGTTCGTCTGGAACTCGTCGGGCTACGAGCGCGTCGAGACGCTGGAAGAATACAAGGATCTCTGCGACATCGCGCTTTTTGACCTGCGCTATTCGCGCAACACGACGGCCGTCGCCGCGTCGCAGGCGCCGAATTATGTCGAGGCGTCGCGCGCCGCCGTCAAATGGGCTTATTCTCGTTCTCTTAATACGCCTCACGCCTCACTCATCGCTCGCATTCTTGTCCTTCCCGGCCATGCAGACGAGGCGATCGAGAATCTCGCATGGCTCGCGACCGAGGTCTCGAACGAAGTTCCTGTCTCGGTCATGGCGCAGTACACGCCCGCGTACAAGGCGCTTGAGACGCCGCCCTATGATCGCGCGGTCACCGAAGAGGAATACGAAAGCGTGACCGAAGCCGCAGCGGACTTCGGTTTTGAGAACGGCTGGATCCAGGGGTATGAGGCTTCCGATCCCAAGCTGGCGCTTCTCGGCGAGAACATGTCCGCCGATCACGGGACGGTCAGTTGATTTTTTTGATATAATACGGACTAATTTAGTGAAAGGTACTCCTCAATGATGGAAATTGGCGTTGGTATTCTTGGCTTCGGTACGGTCGGCGCGGGTGTTGCGGACGGCCTCCTGAAGCATCGTGACGTGATGGCGAAGCGCCTCGACGTCGACATTGTCTTGAAGAAGATCGCGGATCTCGACATTACGACGGACCGCGGCATTGCGGTTCCGGACGGTGTCCTCACGACGGACGCGGCGGCGGTCATCGCCGATCCGGAGATCCAGATCATCGTCGAGACGATCGGCGGCACGGGCATCGCGAAGAAGTTCGTCCTCGATGCGCTCAATAACAAGAAGTGCGTCGTCACGGCCAACAAGAAGCTTCTTGCGGAATACGGCAAGGAGATCTTTGACACGGCGAAAGCCAACAACGTCGACATCTACTTCGGCGCGTCGGTGGGCGGCGGCATCCCGATCATCCGCGTCCTCCGCGAAGGTCTTGCGGGCAACAACATTGAGTCGATTTACGGCATCCTCAACGGCACGTGCAACTACATCCTGACGCGCATGGAGAACGAGGGGTTGCCGTTCGACGTTGTCCTCAAGGACGCACAGAAGCTCGGCTACGCCGAGGCGAATCCCTCGCTCGATGTCGACGGCTTCGACACCGCCCACAAGGCGTGCATTCTCGCGGCGCTCGCGTTCGGCTTCCAGCCCTCCGTCGACCAGGTGCAGGTCGAGGGCATCCGCAACCTTGCGGGCGAGGACGTCAAGTACGCGGCGGACTTCGGTTACCGGATCAAGCTTCTCGCGGTCGTTGCCCGTCAGGGCGACGAGGTCGAGGTCGGCGTTCATCCGACGCTCGTGCCGTTCTCGCACATGCTCTCGAACGTCAACGACGCGTTTAACGCGGCGATGGTGAAGGGCGACATGTCGGACTACACGATGTACTACGGGCGCGGCGCGGGCCGTGCGCCGACCGCCTCGACGGTCGTCGGCGACATCGGTGATATCGCGCGCAACCTCGCGCACGGCGAGACGCGCTACGTGCGTGGCGTCCCGAACTACGCGGAAGACCAGATCAAGCTCCGCGCGGCGGGCGACATCGCCTCGAAGTTCTACATCCGCTTCCTCGTCGAGGACAAGGCGGGCGCGTTCGGCACGATCGCGTCCATCCTCGGCCAGCACGGTGTCTCGCTCGCGGCGGCCTCGCAGAAGGCGGGCAGCGTCGGCAACCAGCCGGTGCCGGTCGTCGTGCTGACGCACAAGGCGAAGTCGGCCGATCTCGAGGCGGCGCTCAAGGAGATCCAGCAGAGCGGCGTCATCGGCGCCGAGCCGGTCGCCTTGCGCGCGCTCTAAAGAACGTGATCCGCTCGGGAACACCTATGACGAACACCCTCGTTACGACGGCGCTTAAGACAATCGCCAACCAACCGGAGGCGGCCTTGTCGGGCGCGATCAACAAGTCCATCGAAACCTCGAGCGACTGGCTCACGACGCTGACGGGATATGTCGACAAGGTCGACGACCTGGTGTGGGGCGTGCCTCTGATCGCCGCCATTCTCGTGACGGGCATGCTCCTCACCGGCATTCTCCGGTGCGTCCATCTCTTCAATTTGAAGAATGCCTTCCGTTACATGTTCCACACGGAGGAGGGGACGTCGGGTGATGTCAGTTCGTTCGGCGCGCTGTGCACGGCGCTGTCGGCGACCATCGGAACGGGCAACATCGTCGGTGTGGCGACGGCCATCGGGACCGGTGGTCCCGGTGCGCTTTTCTGGATGGAACTGGCCGCGTTCTTCGGCATGGCAACGAAGTATGCCGAGGGACTGCTGGCCGTCAAGTACCGCGAGTTCACGCCGGACGGCCGTGTCTTGGGCGGTCCGTTCTACTACATCGAGAAGGGACTCGGCAAGAACTGGAAGTGGCTCGCGGTGCTCTTTGCGCTCTTCGGCGTCGGCGCGGGATTGCTCGGCATCGGCACGATCACGCAGGTCCATGGCATCACGTCCGCGACACAGCGTTTCTTCGATCCGAACTTCAATCCGGCGGACCTGTCGACGGGTGTGCAGCTTTTCGGCACGACCTATTCGCTGCCGGTGATGATCGCGGGTGCGCTCGTCACGCTGGCGACGGCCCTCGTTGTCATCGGCGGCATCAAGCGCATTGCGAACGTCTCGACGATCATCGTGCCGTTCATGGCGGTCTTCTATATCGCGATCTGCGGCTTCCTCCTCCTGGGCAACCTGTCGAAGATTACCGATGCGATCGAGCTGATCGTCCGCGCGGCGTTCAATCCGTCGGCCTTCACGGGCGGTCTCGTCGGTTCGATCTTCATCGCGATGCAGAAGGGCATCGCCCGCGGCATCTTCTCGAACGAGGCCGGTCTCGGGTCGGCCCCCATCGCGGCGGCCGCAGCGAAGACGAACGAGCCGGCTCGACAGGGCCTTGTCTGCATGACGGGCACGTTCATCGACACGATCATCGTCTGCACGATGACGGGCCTGGCGATCGTTGTCACCGGCGCCTGGGAGCCGTCACTCGGGCTCAAGGGCGTCGATATCACGATCGAGGCGTTCACGCGCGGACTCTCGTTCCTCGGGCCGCATTCCGGGACGATTGCCTCGTTCTTCCTGATGACGGCGCTGACGTTCTTTGCGTTCACGACGATCCTCGGTTGGGACTACTATTCGGAGAAGTGTCTGGAGTACCTCGTCGGCCAGAAGCGCCTGCGCATTGTCCAGCTCTATCGCATGCTCTACATACTCTTTGTCGCGATCGGCCCCTACCTGACGGTTTCCATCGTCTGGGGTGTCGCGGATACGATGAACGGACTCATGGCCTTCCCGAACCTGGTCGCGCTCGTGTTGCTCTCGCCGGTCGTCTGGAAGACAACAAAGGACTTCTTCTCTCGCCATGGCTGAAGATCTAAATTGGTATGTCAAAACTGCGGATGGGAATGTTTATGGTCCCGCCTCGGTCCAGTCGTTGATTAGCTGGGCGAAGGATGGCCGCATTCAACCGACGAGTTTTCTTTCGCAGGATCGCAGAAGTTGGGTGCCGGCACAGACAAAACCCGAACTGGAGATGAAGTGGCTTGTCGAGACTGCGCCCGGTAAGGTCTTTGGTCCGTTTAACCGTGCGGTCGTCATCCAGCTTTTCAAGGACGGTTTGGCTGCGCCTGAAACAAAGGTCTATTCGCTGCACGAGTTTGCTCCCGAAGAAGATCCGCCGCCGCAGATTGTCGAGAAGATTGTCGAGAAGATCGTCGAAGTTCCCGTTGAGAAGATTGTTGAAAAGGTCGTTGAGAAGATCGTCGAGAAGGAAGTGCGGGTTGAAGTCCCGGTCGAAAAGATCGTTGAAAAAATCATTGAGGTCGAGAAGATTGTTGAAGTCGAACCTCCGGCCCGTTGCGAGGTTGTCGTTCCCGAAGTCGTTGAGCCGGTTTCGTCGATGCCGCCGCCGCCGCGCGCAGGCAGCACCATCTTCGGCAATCTCAACCGCAACAAGCTGGCGGCGCTGGAAGCGGCGGCGCAACGCGAACTCGCGCGGAGCGGACGCTTTGGCAATGTTTCTGACTTCTTTGGGAGAAAACACGGATGAGTGAGAAGAAGTGGTTCTTGAGGACCCAGGACGAG
Source organism: uncultured Verrucomicrobiota bacterium (assembly GCA_945834475.1). Lineage (GTDB taxonomy): Bacteria > Verrucomicrobiota > Kiritimatiellia > RFP12 > UBA1067 > UBA1067. The sequence continues at coordinate 18,968 of CAMAHK010000007.1, read as the reverse complement.
ACCTTCGGCCCTGAGACCGAAGAGCAGCTTGTCGCTTGGGCGCGGCTCGGGCGCGTTCAGCCGGGACAGGAAATCTCCGATGACGAGGTGATCTGGCGACGCGTCGAAGAGGTGCCTTTCCTGGACATGCGTTTCTCGATCGACATCGGGGACGGAAATCCGCGCGGGCCGTTCAACAAGGCTGCGGCCGAGGCCCTGATGGCGAGCGGCCGTCTGCCGCCGACCGCGTCAATGGTCGAGGTGCGTGGACCGTTCGAGGAGGAGAAGCGGCCGGAGATCGTCGAGAAGGAAGTTCGCGTCGAGGTTCCGGTCGAGAAGATCGTCGAGGTTGAGAAGGTTGTTGAGATCCCGGTCGAGAAGATCGTCGAAGTCGAGAAGTTCGTCGACAAGATCGTGGAGGTCCCGGTCGAGAAGATCGTCGAGAAGGAGGTCCGGGTTGAAGTTCCCGTCGAGAAGATCGTCGAGAAGATTGTCGAAAAGGTTGTCGTCGACGAGACGCGTGTCCACGAGCTTGAGGGCGTGATCGAAGCCGAGCGCCGTCACGCCGCCGAACTCCAGGCGCGTCTCGATGAGGCGCTTCGCTCGGCATCCGACCTGAAGACACAGCTTTCGTCCAAGGAGGTCGAACTCGCGTCCGCCGCGTCGGACATCGCCAACCGCGACGCCGAGATCGCAACCCGCGACTCGCAGCTTTCGGCGAAGGACGTCGAGCTTCGCGACGCACGCGCCCGGTCCGAGAAGCTCTCCGAGCAGGTCGTGGCGCTGGAGGACGAGATCAAGCGTCTGCCGGCGGCGGCGAGCGAGGTCGCCGACCGCCAGGTCGCGGTCTTCAAGATTCTACAGGACGAGGCGTCGGTCATTCTGAAGACGCTGGAGCGTGAGAAGGCTGAATTCGAGGAGTCTCGCCTCCGCTACCAGAGTCGCGTGGAGAAACTGACGGAATACCGCCGCGAGATCCTGAAGATGAGTGGACGCGACGTTGAGGAGATGACCCGCAAGGCTCTTCTGGAGCGTCCCGAGGATCCGCGCACGACGCGTCTGCGGCGCGATTACGAGGAACTTCAGCGCGTCCACGAGAAGGCGATGCTCGACAGCGAGTCGAAGATCCGCCAGCTCTCCGAACAGGTTCGTCTGGCGCGGGCCGAAGGTGCACGGACAGGCGAGAGTCAGAAGGATATCGTGCAACTGCGCGCCGAGGCCGAGCAGTTGCGCGAGCTCCTGCAGCGGACGCAGAAGGACCTGCTCGCGGAACGTCAGAGGTCCGAGGAGCTCCGTCAGCGCGAAGCCCTTAACAAGCAGACGCTGATGACGCGCCTTGCCGCGCTCGAGTCGCCGTCGATCGGCACGACCTCGACGATGGAGACGAACCAGAGCCGCGAGGCGAAGCAGGTCAAGCTTCCGGCGTGGATGAGGTTGAAACACTCATGATGATTCTGACGATTCTGCTGGCGACCCTGTCGATCTGGGATTATCCCGCACGCTATCCGATGCACGAGCGGCTGCGGAATCAGTTTGTCGTGGCGATGCGCGGCGGTGATACGGCGACGATGGAAGAGACGTGCCGGAAGGGTGCCCAGCTCCTGCCGGACGATCCGACCTGGCACTACAACCTTGCCTGCGCGCTCGCGTACTTCCCGAAGCGGACGGACGAGGCGTTGGATGAACTCGAGAAGGCGATTGACCTCGGCTTTCGGCGTCCCGACGAAATCGCCAAGGATACGGATCTCCAGCGGCTGTCGGGGAGTCTCCGATTCAAACAGCTCGTCGAATATGCGCGCGAGATGCGGACTCGTCCGATGATGATGGGTCCGCTCGCCACGGTTGACGCGACGGGTCTTTTCGGCTCGAAAATCGCGTTGGGCGCGCAGAACCTGAATTGGGATTTCGACCGCGGCCTGTATGAGGCGCGGCTCAAGCTGGCGATTGGAAAGGCCGAACCTTGGACAGGCGACCTTTACATGAACCGTGACGCGAACCATTCACCGATGACGCTTGACCAGTTCCCGGGACTTACTGAGGTGAAGTTTGACGCCGAGGGACGTCAGCGGCGGATGGATCTCAACGCGCCGAATGTCTGCTTCCCGTATCCGACGTTCGGCAACTGCTCAATGGCATTCGTACAGGGACCGTACTGGCGGTCGATCCCGCGGGCGCTCCTGACAACCGAATCGCCGCGTCTCAAGGCGATGGAGAAGCTCTATCTCTCGAATCAGTTCTGGGTTTTCCCGTCCAACGCCGACACCGCGCCGATCGGAACGAATGGTGACGTTTTTGCGTCAATCGCGCCGTACTGGCTCACGACGGCGGGGCGCAGCTGGTCCGACCGCCCGTACGTCAAGGCGGCGCTTCTCGCGTCTGCCGCGTTCAAGCCCGATGTCAAGCGCGAGATCGTGCGTCGCCGCCTGCTGACGCCGACAATCCAGACGTTGATCCGCAAGTCGCTTGGCATGGTGCGGACCGAGGACGACTACCTCTCGTCTCGTGCGCATCCGACGGCGATGCCGCCGAACGGTGTCGACACGAACCGCCTGGTCGCCGCCGCGGCGGCGCTGAAGGTCTCGGAGATTCCGCCGCTGGCGATCATCTCTGTCGAGGCTGTGCCGCCGGAGATTCCGCCAGTCTGGCCGGAACTGACCTATCGTTCGGCCTTCGCCTGGGCCTATGTCCTGCGTGCGGACGAGACGAAGCGGACATTCCTCATTCGGGCCGATCCGCGTAGTGCGCGAGAGTTCAGGTTCGCGAAGACACATGGCGAGGAGGTCGACGTGACGATCGAGATCCTCCGTCCCCACGAGGCGCGAGTGACGGTCGACCGCACGAAGATGTCCCCGACGAAGCGCGTTGACATCGCCGTCTTTGGACGCAATCCCGGAACGGGTTGGGGTGCCCCGAGCTATGTCTCGTTCGCGCGGATGGATCCGAAGGCACCGTATTCTGACCCGGCCCTGACGCCGCTTGACCAGCCGAAGGCCGAAACTCCCGCAGCGAAATGAAGTACGTCCTCGCGCCGCTCGCCGGTTTCACCGATGCGCCGTTCCGCCGTCTTTGCACGGAGGGCGGCGCAGACCTCACGTACACGGAGATGGTCTCGGCCGCGGGACTCGCCCACGGCTCGTCTCCGACGCGTCACCTGATGGAAGTGATGCCCAGAGAAGGCCCCGTCGCCCTCCAGCTCTTCGGTTCGAAAGAAACGGAACTCGCCTATTCGGTCAAAGAAGTCATTCCCACCATCACTCAACACTTATCACTTAACGATTATCACTTCAAATTTACGGAAGTAAATTTGAACGCCGGCTGTCCGATGACGAAGGTGACGCGCGAAGGGGCGGGGGCAAAGCTTGTGGAGGATCCGCAGAAGATCTACCGGCTTCTCAAGGCGATGGTCGAGAACACGGATCTGCCCGTGACGCTCAAGACGCGGCTTGGACCTCATCCGAAGTCGACGCTCATCTTTGAGATCCTCGATGCCGCGCAGGAGGCGGGCGCGAAGGGCCTGATCGTCCACGCGCGCTACACCTCGCAGATGCACGGTGGCGAAGTCCATCTCGACACACTTGCCGAAGTCGTCCGCCGCGCGCGGATTCCCGTGACGGGCAATGGTTCGGTCGTCGACGCGAAGACGGCGGCCGAGATGGCGAAGACGGGCGTCGATGCAATCATGATCGGCCGAGCGGCGCTCGCGAACCCGGCGATCTTCAGTCTGCTTAAAAACGTTTCCTCCACCATTCCTCAATCCTCATTCCTCATTCCTCACTTAGATTACATCTTGCAGTTCCGCGAACAGCTGGCGGCGCGGTACCCGAATGACCATATCCCCTCGGTCGACGGTTATGCGTCCGTCAAGATGCACACGCATCTCTTCCGTTATTTCAACGGACGTCCCGGCGCGGCGGCGTTGCGGGCGCGGCTCAACACGGTGCGGACGCTGGCCGAGATTGAGTCCATTATTGCCGAACAGGTGGGACGGGAATTGTGACGGTCTGGATTCACAGTCCCTTCGACAACCTCCCGCACGAGGGCTTCCGGAAGCAGCGCTACTGGCTGATGGCTGAGGCGTTTGCCGCGGCGGGCGATACGGTCGTCTACTGGACGAGTGATTTCAATCACGGTACGAAGGCGACGCGGAAGCTCGGGACAACGGTTGCGTCGCCTGTCGATTTGCGGCTTGTGAAGACGCGGCCGTACGCGAAGAACGTGTCGCTGACGCGCGTGACTTCGCATGTGGCTTACGCGAGGCGACTTGCGAGAGAAGTTCGGGACGCGACTTGCGGGTTGGCGAAGCCCGACCTGATCATCTCGGCGATGCCGATGCTGGGCGCGGCGAAGGTCCTGCTCGATTATGCGCGGCGTGTCGGGGCGCGGTTTGTGCTCGACGTGCAAGACGCTTGGCCTGAGACTTTCGGACGACTCGGAGTTCCGAAAATTCTTCTCGCGCCGATGTACCGTGTCGCGAAGCGGCTCTACCGCGAAGCCGACGCCGTGACCGGTGTTAGCGAACGCTACCGGGTGATCGTGAACCGTCCCGACTACCGCGTCTTCTATCACGGGATACTTCCTTCGTCTTCACCGTCACATTCACCTTCATCTCTTCGCCTTCTTTATCTCGGCAACCTCGGCGCGGGCTACGATCTCGCGACCGTCATTGCGGCCGTTACGGAGGATTCCTCCCTCACGCTGGACATCGCCGGGAAGGGACCGCGCGAAGCCGAACTCAAGGCGCAGGTTGCGTCGCTCAAGCTCGCCGACCGCGTCCGCTTCCACGGCTATCTCGCCGCGGCGGATCTTGCGGCGCTGGCAGCGACCTGTTCGGTTGGCATTATCCCGATGCGCGACGACAGCTGGGTAGGACTTCCCTACAAGCTTGGTGACTATCTGACGGCGGGACTTCCGGTCGTGAGTTCCCTGCACGGCGAATGCGGTGAACTCTTGACGCGCGAAGGCCTCGGCGCAGTCTACGACTTTGGTTCGCCCGAGTCTCTGCGCCGAGCGCTCGCCAACCTGCCGATGGGGTCCGTTGCGTTGCCGGATCTCTTGCGGGCCGATCTCATTTATCCAAATTATGTCGAGTTTGTGAAAGGAATTTTCAATGGCTAAGCTGTATTACCGATACGGTGCGATGGGGTCGAGCAAGACGGCCAACGCGATCATGGTGCGGCACAACTATCTCGAGCGCGGACAGAACGTGCTCATGGTGAAGCCGCAACTCGATACGCGGGACGGCGAACGTGTCGTGAAGAGCCGCTGTGGACTCTCGGCGGAGTGTGTTTTCGTTGAGGAGCTGCCGTCCGTCGACCTTTCGGATATTGATTGTGTGATCGTCGACGAGGCGCAGTTCCTGACAAAACCGCAGGTGCAGTACCTGTTGCATGTCGTGGACGACCTCAATATTCCTGTGATTGCGTATGGCCTTCGGGCGGACTTCCAGGGCAACTTCTTCGAGGGCAGTCAGTGGCTGATGGCCTGGGCGGATACGATCGAGGAGGTGAAGACGATCTGCTGGTGCGGCAAGAAGGCGACTTACAACACGCGTGTCGTCAACGGCAAGGTCGTCAAGGAAGGCGAGCAGATCGTACTCGGCGGCAACGAGGCGTACGTGTCGCTTTGCCGCAAGCACTGGAACGCGGGCGATCTCGGGCCGCTGGCGGCCCAGTTCAGCTGATGCGCATCTACTGTGACATTGACGACGTCCTAAGCGAGACGGCCGTCTCGCTCTGCGAGCTAGCCGAGCGGATGTTCGGCAAGCGTGTCGCGTACGCGGATGTCCGGGACTTCAACTTGCAGCGAACATTCGAGCTCACGGACGAGGAAATGCGTCGTTATATGGAGGCAGCACATGCGCCCGAGCATCTCACCGCCTATGCGCCGACGCCGGGGGCTGTCGCGGCGTTGCGTCAGCTGAAGGCGGCAGGGCACGAGGTCGAAATCGTGACGGGACGCCCGTCAACCGCCTGGCGGGGCACGCAGGCCTGGCTCGAGAAGGTCGGTCTCGGGGACTTCGCCGTCACGTACGTCGACAAATATGGCCGTCCGTGTCCGCCCGATTCCAATGCGCCGCGGATGGTCCCGCTTGCTGAATTGCTCGCACGGCACTACGACGTCGCCATTGACGATTCACCGATTGCGCTCAAGTCGCTTGAAGTCTGGCACACAACGTGCGTCTTTGTCTTTGACCGACCCTGGAACGCCGCCTACCGTCCCGCCGCGAACATGACACGCGTCAAAGATTGGGCCGACATCCTCGCGCATCGGCTCATCAGCGGCGCGGCTTGCCCGGTGCTCTATGGTTGCGGCAAGTTTTTGATATAATATTCGTCACATCATGGGAAACGGCAAGTTTATTACGTTTGAAGGCGGCGAGGGCTGCGGCAAGTCGACGCAAGTGAAGCGCCTCAAGGATGCACTGGAGGCGGAGGGCATCGAGGTCGTGCTGACGCGCGAACCGGGCGGCACGTGGCTCGCGGAACAGATTCGCACACTCATCAAGGACCAGGCGGAGGATCCGCCGTGTGACCGTTCGGAGCTCCTGTTGTTTCTCGCGGCGCGCGCCCAGCTCGTGAAGACTGTGATTCGTCCCGCGCTGGAGAAGGGCGTCTGGGTCATTTCCGACCGTTTCAGCGATTCGACGCTCGCCTATCAGGGGTATGGACGTGGTTTGCCGCTCGAGGTCATCGACATTGCCAACACGTTCGCCTGCGAGAATCTGAAGCCGGATCTGACGCTTCTTCTGGAGGTCGATCCGACTGTCGCCGCGGCGCGTCTGGCGGGGCGTGAACAGGCGACGAACACGACGGCAGACCGTATCGAGCGTGCCGGTAGCGAGTTTCACGCGCGTCTCCGCCGTGGTTTTGTGGAACTCGCGAAGCAAGAACCGTGGCGTATCGTGCCGATCAATGCGAACGGCACGCCCGACGAAGTCTGGAATGAGGTATGGAAGTCGCTGAAGCGTATTCGCTGATCTCCCGCGCGATCGATGCCGGACGCGCCGCCCACGGGTACCTGATCGTGGGCGGTGTATCGGGCAATGCTGCCGAACTCGCTCAGATGATTTTGCAGAAACTGTTTCCGCGCGAGATCGCGCAAATCGAGGCGTGGTCGCATCCCGATGTCGTGACGCTTGCGCCCGAGGGCAAGGCGCGGATCATTTCCGTCGAGTCGATGCGCGAGAAGATTGTCGGGCCCATGGCCACGACAGCGTTCTCGGGCGGCTGGAAGGTGGGCGTCATCTCCGGGGCGGACCGCATGCGCACCGAGGGTGCGAATGCCTTCCTGAAGTCGCTGGAAGAGCCGACGCCGAAGACGATGTATCTCTTGCTGACCGATCAGCCGGACGCGATTCTGCCGACGATCATCTCGCGGACGCAGCGCATCGACCTACCGCTCCCGACGGGCACGCTTGAAGGGGACGATTACACGGAGGTCGCCGAGGCTTTTGCGTCGAAGGACGCGGTCGCACTTGCGGCAAAGCTCAAGGCGCTGAAGGATGATGCCGAAGATGAAGACGCCGCGCTCGTCCGCAAGGCGTTCTATAAGACGCTGATGTCCTTCGTGCGCGAGATGATGCTCGGCGGGAAACTGCCGCGTCCGCAGGCGTTCGAGAACATCGAGGCCGTCGAAGCCGCCTACCGCCGCAGCGAGAAGTCCCTCAACGACGAGGCGGTTCTTTCCTATCTGTTGGAACGCATAACATTTTTATAATTCTTTGCCGCACGCACGAATTTCTGAAACCTTGCTGACATCGCGCACCCCGGATTGGAGCGAAGCGGAAATAGCCGAAGGCCGTACGGGGCATAACGCCTAACTTTGCGTGTGAGACGTGGAAATGATATAATTCACTTATCTCTTTTGAAAGGAATCATTCATCCATGAAGACCATCATCATCAACGCTCATGTCATCAGCCCCGATCTTGAGATCGAGAACGCGGTCATTACGATCGAGAAGGGCACGATCAAGTCCGTCGCGAAGGCCGGCAAGGCGGCGCCGAAGGCGACGAAGGATACGACGATTGTCGACGTCAAGGGCCAGTACGTGATGCCGGGCTTCATTGACGTCCACACGCACGGCGCGAACACGTTCGACTTCTGCGACACGGATCCGCAGGCGATTTTCCGTCTCGCCGAAGGCAAGCTCCAGGAGGGTGTCACGACGTTTCTGCCGACCACCCTCACAGTCTCGCACGAGGAGCTCATGACCTGCGCGAAAAACGCGAAGAACTACATTGACGCGGGGGCGCCGTACGCAAAGGTTCCCGGCATCCATCTCGAGGGACCGTTCATCAACATGAAGTGCTGCGGTGCGCAGAATCCGGCGTACGTCCGCAAGCCGTCGCTCGCCGAGGTCAAGGAGATCGCGAAGGTCTATCCCGTGAAGCTCATCTCCTACGCGGTCGAGACCGAGGGCGGCGCGAAGTTCGCGAAGGACATGATCAAGATGGGCGTCGTCCCGAGCTGCGGCCACACGGGCGCGAAGCTGGCGGACCTCATGCCGGCGTACAAGAACGGCCTCCGTCACATGACGCACTTCTGCAACCAGATGACGCCGCTCCACCACCGCGAGATCGGCATGGTCGGCGCGGGCTTCCTCATTGAGGACCTCAACACCGAGGTCATCTGCGACAAGATCCATCTCTGTCCCGACATGCTCAAGCTCGTCTTCACGCGCCGCAATCTCGCGCACGTCCAGATGATCACCGATTCGCTGCGTTGCTCGCACTGCACGGACGGCTATGCGTTCACGATGGGCGGCCTCGAGGTCAAGCTCGAAAAGGGCGAGGCGCGTCTCGTCAAGGGCGGCAACCTCGCGGGTTCGACGCTTTGGATGGGCAACGGACTCAAGAACGTCCACGAGGTGACGGGCATTCCGCTCAAGGACCTCGTCCGCACGACCTCCTACAACCAGGCGATCGAGCTCGGCTATGGCGACACGCTCGGCAAGGTCCAGAAGGGATACACGGCCGACCTTGTTGTCATTAACAAGAAGAACTGGAAGCCCGTGGCGGTCTTCGTTGACGGCGTCCAGAAGATTTGATATACTACAAAACACTTACGCATAAAAACGCGTAGGAGGGATGGCTGAGTGGCTGAAGGCAGCGGTTTGCTAAATCGTCGTACGGGGTAAACCCGTACCGGGGGTTCGAATCCCCCTCCCTCCGCCAACGATATAAGGTCGTTGGCGCGTTTTTTTAGATGCGACTGTAGCTCAATTGGATAGAGCGTTGGCCTCCGAAGCCGAAGGTTGCTGGTTCGATCCCAGTCAGTCGCACCACTTTTCAAGCGATTTTGATAGTTTTCGCAAGATTAGCAAGTAAGTTATTACACCCATATACACGACTTTACGATTTGGGGGTAGGGGACAAAGTAGGGGACAGAACGGGCACGGGTGGGGGACGGAACGCGAAATGCACCAGCGCAAGCCGTGGCGAACGCCCGAATGATGCGGCGCACGGGCGGTTGAGCGGGGTATCGGCGGACTGCGAACGGTTGTGCAAGCGGTCGAGCGAATCCCTAAACACGAAATAACTCCTTCAAAAGAAAAACCCGCGCCCGTGGGGTGAAAGAGCCGGGATTGATCGGCGCCCACGGACGGGATAAAATCGTTTTTGCGTCGCGCTCTCTCCCGCTTTCACCCGGGCCGCACGTCATGCGAACGCGAATTGATCCGCCTTGCTTTCGGCGGTGATGCGGATTTTGTACCCGCATGCTTGAGCGTACCCGAAAAGGGCTTGCAAGGTTGTCGCGCCGAATCGCTCAAGGCGGGAAACGGCGGTTGCCTTGACTTCCATTCGGCGGGCGATTTCGGCTTGCGTCAGGGCGGCGCGTTCGCGCATGCGGCGCAAGGCCTTTGCCGCCGTCTGTTGTGCCTTTATGCGACGATAGGCGGCATCAGCCCCCGGAAGTTTCGCGGTTTCGGTCATCCATTCGGAAGCCGCCGCCAGCCCCTCTTCGCGAGTCCATGCGCCGCCCTCGCCCTCAATATCCTTTTCGATTGCGTCGAAATATGCCTTGTCTTTCTTCATAGTCCGTTTCTCCTCATGATTGCAAGGGCCTTATCAAGTTCGCGTTCGGGTGTCTTTTGCGTCTTCTTCGTAAAGCCGTTCAATATCCAAATCTCGTTTTGGTGCGCGTAGCAGTAAATCGTCCGATATGCGTTCCCGCCCATTGCGACGCGCACCTCAAACAGCCCGTTTTGCAGTTTGCACCCGTCGGGGAACTCTAGCCGCCCGGTTTCTGAAAGTACCGTGAAATTGGCATTGAACTCGGCCTTTACTTGATCGGGTAGGTCTTTCAGATAATGCCGGGCTTGCGGCGTGAATATGATTTGCTTCTTCATCGGCATCCGTAGTATAACATTTTTGTTTAGTAGGTTGCAAGGGTCGACGAGCTTCAATGTAAGCCTCGCAGGCGGCGCGTTGCGCATCAAGGGAGTTGAACTCTTGGTCGAGTCCTTCTTCGGTGCTTTTCCGTGTATAGATGGCGCATCTTACATCCCGCATGCCGTGTCTCCGAGGTTAAAGAATATTGGTCGCAGTGAGTGCTTGCAGGGGAAAACTTAAAGTCTTAATCCATGGAACGGCGGGGCGTCGTTGCCTGCCGTATGATATAATATCTTCAATATGAGGATCGTTCTATCTGTCTTTGTTTCTTTTGTGTCGATCGGCTTGTTTGCTAGGGCGCTCATCGTGTCGCCTCTGCCTGCGTCTGTGTATCTCGATACGGAGGTCTCGACGAATGTCGCCTTTAACGTCGGAAGGAGCGATGCGAAGACCTTTGAGGTGAAAATGGAGTTGTCGGGATCTGTCTCGAATTGTGTTCAGGTCGCCTTCGGGCGCGATGCGGATGAGGATGGTGACCTTGCTCCCGATGAGGCTGATTTTGTGCTCGGCTGGCGTGGCGGACGCTACTTCGTCGAGGATGTCGCCGGCGAGAGCCGTCGTTTCGCCGAGGCTTCTGAACTGGCAGAGCATGCGCGATTCCTTCACATGACCGTTATGAACGGCAAGAATCTTGCCCCGAAGACGGCTTCGTTCATTTCGGAGTCCGGCGTTTGCTTTGCCGATATCGGTGCGCAATCCTATCTCTTCAGCACGAACTGGAACCTTGCCAAGGTGACGCGGCGAGGGGCGGTTCCTGCTTCTGAATGGTGCAGGATAGTCAACTCCTATCGCAGTTTTGCTATCAGCTTCAGGTGAGGAGCTTCTGGTATGGATGTGAATACGATCAAGGCGACGATAGACCAGGGCATCCTTGTCGGATGCGGTCTCGGACTTGCCGGTCTTGGATTCTTTTCCTTTGCGATGTGGCTTCGCCGCGTGCCGGGGCGGGTTTGTTCTTTTGCGAAGAAGGCTGGCTGGGCTACGGTTGCCGTTCTGTTTTCATTCGGGGTCTGGGCGACGGCAAACAGCTATTTGACACAAGAGGAAAAGGACGCCTACAATCAGCAACAGCAGCAGATGGCTTCGCAGAATTCCGCGATGGGAACCGTGCTTATGGATGGTTCATTCCTTCGCGAAGAAATGGCGGTGCAGAATGCGCTGAAGACCGAGCGATCGGAACTTCCGTCTGTTCGTGAATTGATTGCAAATGATTATGCCGCCGGTCTTGTCCTAACGCGAATCGGTACCGGCGAGACGTTTGACTTTGCGCCGCCGGAGGGGGCTGATGTCCGTGAGGACTGGACGGCCTATGGCGCAGCAAGGGACTGGTTCAGGACGCACTTCACCAACAACTGGTCCTTTGTCCTCGGTACGAACACGGTTGATGCGATGACGGTTTTCTCCTACGGCACGGCAAGGCCAAGAATGAAAGACAAGGAGACCTTCATCTCGCCGTTGGAATCGTCGCTTGGACTTGTTCCTGCTGCGAACTGGGATCAGCTTGATTGTGGACCGAGTCAATTCTGGCAGCTCCTTACGCCGTCGAACACACTCGTGATGACGTGGCGGAACGGATTGCTTAATCGCGATGTGAATAGCCCCGTGAGCTTTCAAATGGAATGCTGGCCGGAAGGACAGATTCAGTTCCGCTATGACCTCTCACGGCTTACCGATTCCATCGTCTCGAACCTCGTGGTCGGTATCCGCAACGAAGGGGCCGGTCGCGTGTTCACGCAGCTTGTGCGGGGGACGACCTCGCTTACATGGGGGCGGGTGACGATGGATGATCTTGAGAATCCAGACCGCGACGGGGACGGCCTAGCGACCGTTGACGAACTCATGATCTGGCATACGGACCCGGATTTCTGGGACTCGGAAGGTGACGGACTTTCGGACGGAGAGGAGATTGCGCTTGGCACGAATCCTCTCGTGCGCGACTTCGACGGTGACGGGTTCGTCGATGGGTCGGATCCGGATCCGCTGCTGTCTAACTCGCTGGCCGACCTTGACGAGGATGCACTCCCCGATGCCTACGAAAACCATTGGTTCGGCGGCACGAATGTCATCGATACGGCTTCTTCGTTCGGCCCGGACGGTTTCAACTATGCATTTGATCTTGAAGCGGGACACAATCCGACGAATGCACCGGATGCGGTCTTCTCGCCGACGAATCGGATTGCCGCATGGAAGCTGACGGATGCCTTCGTGGCGCAGACGTCGCAACGTGGCCTTGTCTACGAGCGCACACTTCCGATCTCGCGTCACGGGAGCTGGGAGCAGTTCTTTGTTTCGTCGCGTCCCGATCGGGCCGGAGACTGGCGGCTTGAAGGGCTCTCGCTCGAATGGGAGGATTCGGAAGGCGAGACCGGCGTTGCCGATCGCTCGCCGCGAGACGACAGTCTTTATCTGCCCGTCTCGACGAACAGTCCCGCGCGTCTCACGATCCGCCTTCGGGCGAATGCAGCGGCGGTGTCTTGTCGGAAGCCGCTTTACCTGTTGGCCTATTCGCCGTCCGTGTCCTTTGACGGTGGTGTACCGGTCGAGACGGACAACACGATCTGGCGCGTCGTGACCATCAAAGAGGAAACAAGCCTTTCCCTTGCGATTGATCAGACGGGGCGTCCGTGCAAGGCTCCGCTTTATCATCAGGAGCTGTCGGCTTCTTATCCGGCCAGCGCAGATGTGATGGGCTTTGATGCCGGAGGCGCGATGGTCGTCTCGTCGCCTGGGATTTACGAGCTGCCCCATATCAATCTTGAGGATTACCGAGAAAACATGCGGCGTCTTCGCAAGACGCGCTCAAACGAGGAGCCGAATGACACCGCAAAGAGTTATCTGGCCTGCCTTAATCCGAAGCTGACCTACGGAACCGGTCATCACTACGGCGGATACGGCCTTGCGTATTTCGCCGAAGAGAATCGTTACGAGGAAACCTATACCTATCCGCTTGACTCGGCTTGTCTTTGGAGGTCCTGGCATTCCGACGCGACCGGCGGGTACGTCTGTTCGTGTGAGCCTGAGCTCTCCGTCGGCTTCGACATATCCGGATTCCCCGACATTTCGACAAATGTAACGGTCGCCGCCGACGTGGCGACGGGGACGATCTCAATCGGCGGGACCGAGGTCTGGCGGGATACGGCGACGCACGATGTCTCGTCGTCCGGGGGCAGCGGAATTGAATTGCTCTCGGATGATGAGTGCGATGAATGCTCTTCCTGTGCGGAAGGCAACTGTGACAGTCTGGAAGGTCCGGAACTCGGGTCCCTTAAGTTCCGCATCCCGCTCGGCGTGCCTCGCAAGGATCAGGTGAGCGGCTTCGCGTGGCTCAGAACCGAGGGGCCCGTCTCCGTGGGCCTTCAGACCTTGCAACTGCTGGCGCGATCCGATGCGCAGATTACGGATACGCGGACGGGAAGTACGCGCATCATCGCCTGTCGAGACAATCGCGGACGGACGCTGACAATCAGTCCGATTGACGCCGGCATCGAGATCGTGATTACCGAGACAGGCTCGGGAAGGCTTGAACATACGTGGCGGATCACGAATGAGAGTCGGAGCGCTTCTCGCGTTCGCCTGCAGAAGATCAGTCGGCAGAACAACCTGATGAGCGACACGACCTTCGTGTATGCCAATGGCGAGTGGACGGAGTTCGACAACATATCGGAGTCCTCCGAACAGTTGATAGTCGAAGATTCCCTTTCGACGGATGGCGCGAAAAGTGAGGAACGGATCGTTCGCGATCTCGATGGACATGTCCTCTCTCACACGATAACCGACTTGACGCGCTTTGGCTCGTTTGCAGATGCCGTCCTCCGTGAGACGTATCATGCCGAGAAGGGCTGGGGGAACAATTGGAAGGAGTCCTTCGCCTCGTATTACGATGACAGCGCTCATCCGAAGCGGCATGGTAACGTGCGCCTTGTCTGGGGTAATGATCGTCTCTGGAAGTTCTCGGCTTACGATGGCGAAGGGCGTCCCGTGCTGACGCTTGAGCAGCATAACGGCTCCGCCTGCCCGACGAATGAGCTTGCGTGGATCGGTGCCGATTACTTCGATGATTCATTCCCATTGGACGTGCTGCCTTATGTGGAATCCGAGATGATCGCGACGCATTATGACTATTCTCCGCACGTTGGCGATTCCGCAGATTCCCGGGACGCCGATAAGGTTCGCACGGAATCGCGGTATCTTGTCCGCTCGGGATATTCGACGCTTATTGCCCGAAACTGGACAAGATATGTTCGCGGGCGGGAGAACGGCTACCCGACGCTCACGGTCGAGACCATCACGGCGGGAGCGCAGGATGCCGAGTTTGACGATGCGCGTAATGCCCATGCGGTTGAGACGACTTACGATGAAGATGCGCCCGGAGTCCCCCTTGTTCTGCGTGGGGCGCTCTTGCGTTCGACGGATGCGGATCAGATCACAACGGAGAATGTCTACACGATCGCAGACGGCGTTCTCTCGCAGAAGACGCGGCTTTCCTATGCCGGCGAAGCCTACCCGACCTATTCTCTCGTGGAAACTGATCTTGTGTACGGCAACACGCTCAGGACGGCGACGTGCCTTGCATCCGACGATACGCCGTTTGACGAAACGTGGTATTGCTACGACGAGAAGAATCGCCTTGTTTCGACGCGATACGCAGACGGCTCGTTTTCGACCAATGCGTATTCCTGCTGTCGTCTCCTTTGGACGCATGACCGCAACGGCATGAAGACCGTGAGGAGCGCGACAACGGGACGCGACCATCTGTATTATGCGATGGAAGAGGTTTCGCTTGCGCAATTGCCGCACGACAACCGTTACATACCGTATGAGGGTACGGCGACGGAGGACGATGCGTTCCGCGTGACGCAGCATTTCATGGACGCACTTGGTCGGGAAACGAATGTGATCGTCCGTTGCTGTAAGGTGGAAGGCGGTGCGGTGAATCCGTCCTACAGTTGTCGGGGCTGGAAGTCGCACGAGACGACACGCTATCCCGATGGCGTCTCGGATTACAGTGTGGCGGTTGACGCAAGAGGACTTGAAACGACGTCGTTCTCGACATCGTTTGAATCCTGCGAGGAGTTGGTGTCATCGAATGCGAACAAGACGACGACCGTCCTTTCCTATCGCAACGGAGAGACCGTAACGCGCGAGGATTGGGCCGGTGGGTCATGGAAGGAAACTGAGTTGGTGGTGGGTTGTGATGATGACGGATGCAAGGTCGAGACGACAACGGTCACGTCCTCGGATCATGACTGCGTTGAAACGCGGCGGGTGATCCGTGACTTCCTCGGCCGCGTGGTCCGTGAGATTAGCGCGAATACCGACATTACTTACACCTATGAGGGAGCGGGATCTCGTGTATTTCAGACTGTTGATGCGAAGTCCGGAGTGACGCGGATCAAGCTCTATAACTCATGCGGCGAAGGTGTCGGTGAAAGGATCAACGGCATCTCATCGAAATCTGAGACGCGGTATGAGCAGGGGACAAACGGGCTTTGGCGCGTGACGACACAAGAGCGCACGGGCCAGGTCACGAATGTCTGCACGGTCCTCAAGGAACGGTTGACGGGACTCTCGGACGAGCTGCGAAGCGAGATCGAAACCTATCGCCGGGGTGTCTTGGTGTCACGCCAGACATCTTCTTTTGATCCCGAGACGCTGATCCTGACGGAAGTTGAGGATGATGCGCTGTCTGGCCGGACCGAGACGCAATCCAAGTTCGGCCGCGTCATCACGACGACGACAAGTTCCGGGACGGTTAACGGCTTCTTCGATGCCTACGGACGGGTCTTCTATTCCGAGAAGGACGGACGGAGCGTCGACTGGATCGGACGCAACGATTTCGGAGACGTCGAGGAGTATGACGTCTTTCATGCTTCCGGAGACAGCGTCTATGCTGATTTTTACGGATATGATGTCTTTGGCAACCGCATCTCGGCGACGAACGCACTCGGATCCGTAACCAGCACGTCCTTTGATGCGGACAATCGTCCATCGTCCGCCTCCGGCGCAACCTATCCGCTCCGTCAGGGGTATGATGCAGAGGGCCGCAGGACAAACCTCTCGACGACACGCGACGGACAGGTTTGGGACGAGACGCACTGGACGTATGACGCCGCGACGGGACTCTGCACGGGGAAGCGCTATGCCGATGATGCGGCGGTTGCCTATACCCATACGCAAGACGGTAAGCCGCTCCGCACGACCTTCCCGAGCGGTCGGTGGTCGGAGAATGAATATAATGCGAAACGCGAACGGACGGCCGTTCGGTTCTCGGATGGTGGAACTGACACGTTTGTTTACGACGAGTTTTCGCAGGAGATTGTAGCTTCAAACGCTGTCGCGGCGGTTGCGCTTCTCCGCGCTGACGACGGGACGATCACGAACGAGCTTTGGCGCATCGGGGCCGAAGAGCGTACGCTTGAACGCGTTTCTGATTCGTTCGGACGGTTGTCGGCGAATGACGGGGCTGTCCATTCGTATGCGGAAGACGGAAGGCTCGCGACGATCACGACGGCAGACGCGACGGTCAGCTATTCGTATGCGGCCGATCGCGAGGACGCCGGATATGTGCTCGCGCTTGCGAACGGTGTGACCTTCACGCGCAGCGTGACGCGCGATGCCTATCGTCGGACGCTGGTCACCGCGATCACCAATCGGGTCGGCAATGCGGCGGTCAACGCGCTTGCCTATGCGTATGACGCGCTCAACCGTCCCGTGACGCGCAATGCCGACACCTTCGGCTACAACGACCGCAGCGAAGTGACGTCGGCGACCGTCGGCGGACACTCGTCGACCTACGCCTACGACGACATCGGTAACTCGCTCGCGCATTCGGCGAACAACCTGAACCAGTACACGGAGTTCGACTACGACCTCGATGGCAACCTCCTGACGGACAACGCGCTCGACTTCACCTATGATGCCGCAAACCGGCTGAAGACCGTCTCCTCGAACGGCGTCCTGCTGGTGACGAACGACTACGACGCGAAGTCTCGCCGTGTCCGCAAGGTGACGCCCGAGGCGACGACGACTTACTTCTATGACGATTGGAATCTCATCGAAGAGCGGATCGCGAACGCGAACGGGACGAATACGGTCATCCGGTATACGTGGGGTAAAGACCTCTCGGGCTCGCTTCAAGGGGCAGGCGGGGTCGGCGGACTTCTCTATCTCACGATTGACGGCAGCGTCTACGTGCCGTTCTATGACAACAACGGCAACGTGACGCATTACTGCGATGCGACCGGCGCAGTCGTCGCAGCGTACACCTATGACGCTTTCGGCAATACGATTGCCCAATCTGGAGATCTCGCGTACCTCTTCCGCCACCGCTTCTCGACGAAATACTACGACGCCGAATCCGGTCTCTACTACTACGGTTACCGCTTCTACCATCCCGCTCTCATGCGTTGGCTCAACCGCGATCCAATTGAAGAGGATGGCGGCGTGAATTTGTACTCACTTTGTGGAAATAACGCTTTGATGCGATGTGACTCTTTAGGGGAAGTGACATTCGCTGTATTATCTGCGAATTATCCCAAACCGTCTGACTATCCGACGGATATAACATCGCCAAACAGCATTTGGCAGTTGATAGGTGGTAAGGTGTTGCTTAATGCAAAGAGTGGAACTTTTAATAACTCATGTGCAATTCGGGTTAGTCATGCTTTAAACAAATCTGGTGAGAAAGTTAAATATATAGAAGGTCAGACTTCCTCAGGCAAGAATCCTCCTAAATGGTGGTATATCTATCGAGTCCAACAGATGAAGTCTTATTTAACGGAGAAGTACGGAAAACCATCCGTATATAAGAGCAGTCAAAAATTCATTAAATGTGCGCCCAAGGGAATTCTTGTGCTGGAAGTGTCCGGATGGAGTGATGCTTCTGGGCATGCAACGTTATGGACGGGAAAGACGACGATTGATAGCTCGGATAGTTATTTTAACAAGCCTAACCCCACATTTAATTTGTGGAAGTTGCAATGAGAATAAATATAGCAGAGCATCCTTATATGTTTGTCTTTGGCGTTCTGGCAACAGCCATCGTCGGTTGCTCGTTAAAGTCAGACGTGTCGGGCGATAATCACATTTTAGGGACTAACGCGATATCTGCGGTTGGTAGTTGTCATAAGACGGTGAGCCTTTGGTCTTCTGTGATTGCCGCATCAAGTGAAGATGCTACAAATGCTGTGTACTACGCAGGGTCAATAACGGGTAAGGCGGTGCTGGTCCATGAGACTTCAAGGGGAGCAAAACAAGAGCTGTATGAAGATGCTTATATTGATCGCTCAATTATAATGCCGCATACTCAGAATCGCGATGAGTGGATCTTGTTGAAGGGTTCTGGCGAGGATAAGGTTCGCTTTTGGGATTGGCAACAGGAGATTAGAGACTTTGTCCGTTCTCGGCCACGGAACTCCGCGCTGGTCCGGAAAGAATCATCGTTTCTAAAGATAGAGTCAAATAGTGAGATTGTTTGGTTGATAAATGTCTATGATGTAGATGCTTCATTATGCCCAAACATTAGTAAGGGGGATAAATTATGCACAGTAGAGTTGTTTGATTTTGACATAAAAGAAAGAAATGATCTTTGCTCTCGG
>CAMAHK010000006.1 GCA_945834475.1 uncultured Verrucomicrobiota bacterium | reverse complement strand
CGCTATCGGTAGGTGCAGATGGGGAGAAGAAGTTTTAAAATCCACAGATGCGCCCAGCTCGGGTACTTGG
Source organism: uncultured Verrucomicrobiota bacterium (assembly GCA_945834475.1). Classification (GTDB taxonomy): domain Bacteria; phylum Verrucomicrobiota; class Kiritimatiellia; order RFP12; family UBA1067; genus UBA1067. The sequence continues at coordinate 57,861 of CAMAHK010000006.1, read as the reverse complement.
TTGCGAGGATGATGAAAAGTTTGGTATAATCGTCAGCCGAAAGGAATTTCAAAATTAAGGAGAACATCATTATGGGTCCTGCAGTTTTCTTCGGCATTGTCGCCGTCATCATTCTTGTCGCCATCCTCAAGACGGCGGTCATCGTTCCGCAGAAGGCGGCGTATATCGTCGAGCGTCTCGGCAAGTACCGCTGCACACTGGACGCGGGCTTCCACATCCTGATTCCGTTCCTCGACTCGATCGCCTACAAGCACACCTTGAAGGAGCAGGCGATCGACGTGCCGCCGCAGGAGTGCATCACGAAGGATAACATCATGGTGTCGGTCGACGGCATCCTCTATATGCAGGTGATGGATCCCGCGAAGGCGTCGTACGGCATCGGCAACTATCTCTTCGCGACGACGCAGCTCGCGCAGACCACGATGCGCTCCGAGATGGGCAAGCTCGACCTCGACCGTTCGTTCGAGGAGCGCACCTCCATCAACGCAGCGATCGTCGCGGCGGTTGACAAGGCTTCGGATCCGTGGGGCATCAAGGTGACGCGCTACGAGATCAAGAACATCACGCCGCCGCGCTCGATTCAGGATGCGATGGAGAAGCAGATGCGCGCCGAGCGCGAGAAGCGCGCGATGATCGCCGAGTCGGAAGGCGAGCGCCAGTCGAAGATCAACCGCGCGGAAGGCGACCGCCAGGAGGCGATCGCGCGTTCCGAGGGCGAGCGCATGCGCAAGATCAACGAGGCCGAGGGCAAGGCGAAGGAGATTCTGCTTGTCGCCGAAGCGCAGGCGACGGGCATTCGCAAGGTCGCCGAGGCGCTTGCCGAGAAGGGCGGCATCGAGTCCGTCAACATGCAGCTCGCCCAGCAATATCTCCAACAGTTCGGCAACCTCGCGAAGACGAACAATACGATGATTATTCCGAGCGATCTCGCGAATGTCGCGGGTGTTCTCAAGGCCTGCACGAGCATTGTTAAGAGAGTTGACGTGAAGAGTTGAAGTTTCTTTAGCGATAAGCGATAAGTGATAAGTGTTAAGTGATGGACGTGAAACCTTCATATCCGCTACTTGAGAAAGCTGAGGCCTTTGCCTTGCGCATTGTGCGGCTTTATCAGTATTTGCAGGATAGAGACGAGCGTGTGATGTCGAAGCAGGTCTTGCTCTCGGGCACGTCAATTGGCGCAAACATCACCGAAGGGCACTACGGGGCTTCAACAGCTGATTTTGTAAACAAGTATTCTATAGCAGAAAAGGAGGCGGCGGAAACTCGTTATTGGCTAAATCTGTTGATTCGATCTGGATATCTAACTGACGATGAAGCAACGCAGTCAATCGTTTCGGATTGTACCGAGCTTCTTCGCATGCTTGCAGCGTCTATCAAGACAGCCAGACAAAGAATCTAACCACCGCCACTTATCGCTTATCACTTATAACTTATCGCTAAAAGTAAGGAAATCAAATGATGAAACCTACTCTCGTAGTTCTCGCGGCGGGCATGGGCTCGCGCTATGGTGGTCTCAAACAAGTCGACCCGGTCGGCCCGAGTGGCGAGGCGATTCTGGACTATTCCGTCTTCGACGCGATTCGCGGCGGTTTCGGCAAGGTCGTCTTCATCATCCGTCATGACTTCGAGGCAGAGTTCAAGGAGAAGGTCGGCAAGAAGTACGAGGGGATGATCCCCGTCGACTACTGCTACCAAGACCTCAACGACCTCCCCGCGCCGTACACGTTCCCGGAAGGGCGCACGAAACCGTGGGGCACGGCGCATGCCGTGCGCGCGGCGCGCGACGTCGTCAAGGAGCCGTTCGCCGTCATCAACGCCGACGACTTCTATGGCCGCGATGCGTTTGCGAAGCTCGGCGCGTATCTCTCGTCCGTCGACCCGACTTCGCTTCACTTCGCAATGTCGGCCTACCGTCTCGATCTCACGCTCTCCGAGAACGGCTCGGTCGCGCGCGGCATCTGCGATGTCTCGGCCGAAGGGACGCTCAAGGGCGTCACGGAGATGACGAAGCTTGTCAAAGCCGGTGACATGGCCGAGAACCAGGAAGACCCGGCGAATCCTGTGAAGGTGCCGCTCGACGCGCGCGTCTCGATGAACTGCTGGGGCTTCACGCCGCAGCTCTTCGCCGAGCTCGAGGACCGCTTCGTGAAGTTCCTCGCCGCGCGGGGCACGGAGATGAAGAGCGAGTGGTACATCCCGTTCGTCGTCGACGAGCTCATCAAGGAAGGCAAGGCGGACTGCAAGGTTCTCCCGACCGACTCGAGCTGGTTCGGCGTGACGTATCGCGAGGACAAGCCGTTCGTCGTCGCCGAGATCCAGAAGCTCGTGGACGCGGGCGAGTATCCGTCGAACCTCCTCGCGAAGTGATCGGGAAGTTTCTCGATCTCATCTGGCCTCGCACCTGCGAGGTCTGCGGACGCCCGGTCGACCGGCCCGGGCGTCACCTGTGTTCGGATTGCGTGATGCGGCTGCCGTTCGTGCCGACGGACGGCCTCTGTCGGAAGTGCGGGCGCGACGCGGTCGGACTGGACGGTGAGTATCTCTGCGACGACTGCCGCCAGCACCGTCCGCATTTCGACCGCGCGGCCTCCGTCTTCCGCTTCGAGGGTGAGGCGCGCGAACTCGTCAACGCGTTCAAGTTCCGCGAGAAGCTCTACTTGCGTGACGATCTCGTCGACTTTCTTGAGGCGGCCGTCCGCGCCCGCTTCCGCGTCGACGAGATCGCCTGCGTGATGCCGATTCCCTCGACACTGACGCATCGGTTGTTGCGCGGCTATAATCAGTGCGCGATTCTTGCGCAGGCGCTCGCCAAGCGCCTCGGCAAGCCGTACCGTCCGCTTCTCCGCCGCGTTGGACATCCTGAAAAGCAAGGCGGCCTCGACGAAGCCGCCCGCCGCGAAAACGTGATCGACACTTTCGCCGTACCGCGGTGCGTCCTCGCCCGCGGCGTCACCAAGCCTCATTCTTCATTCAGCACCTCCCCCGTCCTTGTTCTTGACGACATCATGACGACCGGCTCGACCCTTTCCGAGGCGGCGCGAACCCTGAAAGCGGCAGGGGTCGAGACTGTCTGGACGGTTTCTCTCGCTCGCTCGATCCGCCTATGACGACAGTTCTGTTTCTCATCGTGCTGTTTCTCCTCTCGGCGTTCTTTTCGAGCGCGGAGACGGTGCTGTTCTCCCTGACCGGGGCGCAGCGGGCGCGGATCAAGGCGCGTTCGGCCTCGGCCGACCGGTTGATCGGACGTTGCCTGGACGACAAGGCCGTTCTCTTTTCGACACTTCTCGTCGGCAACACGTTTGTCAACTTCGCCTTGGCGACGCTCGGTTATCGGCTTTTCGCCGCTTGGATTCCAGGAAGTCCTTGGCTCGCCGTGCCGACAATGACGATACTTCTCCTTGTCTTCGGCGAGATCACGCCGAAACGTCTGGCGCTCAAACTGACGGAACGCCTGGCTCCCGGCTATGCGGTGATGCTCATCTTCTGGCGGCGCCTGCTGACGCCGTTCAACGTTGTCCTCCGCTACACCTCGCGGGCCTTCGCGCCGGCTCTCGAACGCGAGCGGCGGGCGCTGTCGGACGCGGAACTCGTCTCCGTGCTCGAGTCCGCAGCGGAGAAGGGGACGGTCAGTGCGCGGGACGCGGAAATGGTCGAGGGCGTCCTGCGGCTCTCGGAACTTTCCGCCAACGACGAGATGACGCCGCGCGTTGACATCGAGGGCTACGACACCGATCTGGATGCTGATCGCCGGAACGCCGGCGTGGCCGCGGCGCGTCATCGCTATCTGCCGGCGTTTCGCCGCACACCCGATGCGATCGAGGGTGTCTACGACCGCGAGACGGGGACGATTTCCGATGCGCTCTTCGTACCGGAGACGGTGACGCTGGACGACCTGCTCGTGACGTTCGCCAAGAGCCGTAAGCCGCTCGCGGTTGTCTTGGACGAGTACGGCGGGACGGCTGGAATCATCACGCCGAACGACATTCTGGAACTGATCGTCGGTCCCGGCGTCTTCGCGCATCCGAACGACGAGCCGCAGATCGTGAAGAAGGGTCCGAATGTCTGGGAAATCGACGCGCGGGCCTCGCTCGAGGAAGTGAACCGGGCGCTCGACCTCGAGCTGGAGGCCGAGGACGCCGACCGCCTGTCGGGCTGGATCCAGTTCCATGCCGAGCGGTTGCCGCATGTCGGGCAGGAAGTCGAGGCGGACGGCTGTCGTGCGACGGTGCTGAAGCGTCGCCGCCGTCGCGTGACGCTTGTGCGGCTCGAGGTGCTGACGCGGGCCGCCGCGCTGGAAGACGAGGAGATCCTCGCCGACACGGACGAGGCGGTCGAGCGGACGGAGGAGGCGGACGCATGACGGTACTCCTCTTGATCCTTGTCATCCTCGTGACCTTGGCCGGCGGGGCGTTCTGCTCGGGAAGCGAGACGGCGTTCCTTTCGGTGAGCCGCGAACGCGTGCTGCACCTGGCGCGCGAAGGCGGACGCAAGGCACGGAAGATTGAGGCCGCGCTCTCGGACATGGCGTACACGATGACGACGCTTCTCATCGGCAACAACCTCGCGACGGTCTCCTATTCGTCGGCGACGGCGGCTCTGACGACGATCGTCTGCGGCGAGAACCGGATCGGACGGGCGGTCGCGAGCTTTGTGGCGGCCTTCCTGGTGCTGTATGTCTCGGAGTTCCTGCCGAAGATGCTTTGCTCGGCGCGTCCCCTCCGGCGAAGCCTGGCGTTGGCCGAGACCTACGGCGCGCTGGCGTTCGTGCTCGCGCCGCTGACGCGCGTCGCGCTCTTCCTGACCGGATTCTTCGTGCCGCGCCATGAGTCCGAATACCGGCTTACGACGGCAGATCTCGTCCGCATCCTGCAGGACCGCAAGGACGGCGTCTGCCTCTCGGACATCGAGTCGGCCCTCGTCTCGCGCATCATCGTCCTACGCGTGAAGGGCAAGGCCATCACCCCCGAGGCCATTCTCTCGGCCCTGCGCGAGGTCGATTGAGGTCTCTCCTGCTCGCTGACCGAGTACGATGACCTGCGTGTTTTGGTATAATATGCGCCATGAAACGTTGTGAATTGGAAGAAGAGATTCGGCAGGTGATCCTTTCGTCGGTTGAAGTCGATGGTCTGACGGCTGCGGACATCCCGGCCGACGAGCCGCTGTTCGGCGAGGGCGTCGGGCTTGATTCGATCGACGCGCTCGAGATTGGCGCGGCCCTGCGCAAGAAGTATCAGGTGAAATTCAAGGCCCAGGCCGAGGAGAACCGCGCGCATTTCCGCTCGGTCTCGTCGCTTGCGGCTTTTATTGCGGCCAATGCCGGCATTCAGCTTGAGGATTAAAGACTATGAACAAGAACGCCATTCTCGCCAAGATCTGTGACGTGCTTGTGGAAGACTTCGAGTGCGATCGCGCGAAGCTCGTCCCCGAGGCCAAGCTTTTTGAAGATCTCGATCTCGATTCGATCGATGCCGTCGACCTCGTTGTGCGCCTGCAGCGCGAGATCAATATCAAGGTCGTCGCGGAAGACTTCAAGTCCATCCGTACCCTCGGCGACATCGCTGACGTGATCGTCCGTCTCGTCACGGCGAACGCCGCGAAGTAACCGCATGCGGCGCTCGCCGGTTAGGTTCCTGCTGCGTCTCGCGCTGACCCTCGGCGTCGTGTGGGCGATCTATCTCCTGCGCGCGAACGTGTGGTTCAAGCTCTATCCGGCCGTCATGGTTGCGGGGGCGCTGACGGCGTTCGCGATCTCGCTGGGACGGACGCCGCTCGTCGAAGTCTTCGCCCGGAAAATGGGCGAGAGCCTTGATGCGCGGGGCGTCGCCTACTGCCGGAACGTGACGCGGCTTTGGGTCGCGTTCCTCGCGGTGCATCTCGCCGTGACGCTCGCGACCGTCTTTGCGCCGCCGGCGGTCTGGGCCTGGTACAACGGTTGCATTGCGTACGTGCTGATGGGCGGGCTCTTCGCTGGCGAATGGTTTTACCGAAAGAAGGTGCGCCATGGCTGACGTCGTCTTTTCGTCTTCGGGATCGACGGGCGCCGCGAAGCGCATCGTGCGCACGGAGGCCTTGCTTCAAGCTGACGCGGCGAATCTCGTCGCGGCTTTCCCTGAAGTCTGGGCGGTGCGTCCGTCGGTCGTCGCCTCGGTGCGTCCCGAGCACATGTTCGGCGCGCTCTGGTGTGTGCGGGCGCCGGCTGTTGCGGGGTGCACGGTTGAGACAGAAATCGTTCTATCGGTCGAAGCCCTTGTGGCGGCGCAGAAAAGGCACGGACGTTTCCTCTTCGTGACGACACCGTCGTTTCTTGAAAAGGCGCTCCTACATCCCGACTTCGTCGCGCTGAAGGGCGCGTTTCACGCAATCGTCACGTCAGGGAGCGCGTTGCGTCCCGAGACGGCGCAGGCGCTCGTCGCGACGGTTGGTGTCTGTCCGCTCGAGATCTACGGCTCGACCGAGTCGGGTACGGTGGCGTTTCGTCGACAGACTGAGGGAACGTACTACACGCTGGTGCCGGGCGTTTTCGCCGAGGTGACGGCTGACGGACGGCTGACCGTCGACTCGCCATTCGCCGAGACGCGTCCTTGGGCGATGGACGATTGCGTCGCGTATGTTGATGATCGGCACTTTGAGTTGAAGGGACGCGCGGACCGCCGCGTGAAGGTTCTGGAACAGTTTGTGTCGCTCGCGGAAGTCGAGGCGGCGCTTGCGGCGCATGCGGCTGTCGGGCGTGTCCGTGTCGAGACGTATGGCGACGGTGTGCCGCGACTCGGAGCCCTGATCGTGCCGTCGAAAGAAGGACTTAAGGATTTTGCCGAACGGGGCTCGTCAGCCGTGGCGAAAGGCCTGCGCGCCTTTCTGCGGACGCGACTTCCTGGACTCGCGATTCCGCGGCGTCTGCGCCTCGTGCGCGAACTGCCGACGAACGAGCAGGGCAAGACGACGGTCGCCGCCGTGCGGCACGTGCTGTCCGCCTGGTGCCGCGAACCGGCGGTGCGCGTTTGGCAGGCGACGGCCGACGAACTCAAGGCCGAACTCGTCTTTCCGTCCGACACCGAATGTTTCCAGGGGCACTTCCCAGGTTTTCCGATTCTGCCGGGCGTGGCACAGCTCTATTTCGTGCGGCATTTCGCCCGTCAGGCGTTTGCGGACTGGCCGCACGTGCCGACGATTCGCCGGCTCAAGTTCCAGAAGGTCGTGTTGCCTGGACGCGCGGTGACGCTGACGGTGACGCGGAAGGACTCCGCGAGTTTTTCGTTTGCCTTGGTCGGTGCGAACGGCCCTTGCTCGTCGGGAATCGTGGAGGAGACCGTCCGATGATTGTTGCCGCGCTGCTGTTCGTCTTTTCGCTGTTCTCGTCCGGATCGGACGCGTCGGTCTCCGATACCTGTCAGTCGGCGCTCCGTCGGGCGTTGACCGGACGCGCGGCGTGGACGATGGAGCGGACGCTCGGTCCGGGCGGGCGTGTGCTGCGTTCGTCGGGCACGGTCGAGTGCGTGATGCAGAGCGGCATCGTCTGGCGCGTCGCGGCGCCGTTCGCCTCGTCCGTCGCGATGACGACGGAGGCGATGATTTTCGAAGATGACGAAGAGACGCGCGTGAAGCCGCTCTCGGAGCTTCCATATTACGCGGAGATCCGCAAGAAGACCGATGCCTTCGCAGCGGGCGACGCCAAGGCTTTTGACGGACTCTTCTCGCTCGCGTCCGAAACCTTGCCCGAAGGCGGCTGGCGACTCGTGATGAAGCCCGAGGTGAAAGCGATGGAGCGCCTCTTTACCGAGATCGTCTTGACGGGGAATTCGCTGCCGACGAATGCCGTATTGAAGACGGCTGACGGTGGGGCGAGCGTGATTCGCTTCCGGGAGCCGAGCGATGTCCGTTAAGCGGCTTCTCGTGGTTCTGTCCGTGCCGCTGGTCCTGGCGGCGGCATTGGCGGGGCTCTTTTGTGTGCGGATGCCGCACGTGAGTGTGTCGCTTTACGATTTGATCGGGAAGGAAGCCGAGTGTATCCCGTCCTTCCTTCGCGAGGCTTCGGACACGGATGTGGCCGTGATCGTCTCCTCGTCCGACGCGGCCCAGGCGACGCGCGTTGCGCGGCGGCTTGTCGATGAGTCCGGCTTGACCGCGTCATCCGACCTGCCGTCGGGGGCGCTCGAGTATTTCCGCGCGAATCGTGGCGGACTTGTGACACCGCAGACGGCGGAGTTGTTAGCAACGGCCGAGGGACGCGCGAAACTGGCGAAGCGGGCGATGCGGCGACTCTATCTCTCGCCTGTGCCGCCGGTTTTGGGCTGTGCCGACGATCCGTTTGGGCTCACGGACGAATTTCTGCTGTCGCTGTCGCGTGGTGCTTCCGATGTCCGACGTACGGACGAAGGGTTTCCGATCCTTGAGACGAACGGCGTCACGCGCATCCTGCTCAAGGCGTCCGGCGTACCGACCTTGCCCGCGTTGGAACTGGAGGAGGGCGTTGAGATCCGTCTCGCGGGAGCGCCTGTTCACGCCGCGCGTGCGGCGGCGCGGAGCAAGACGGAGATCGGCCTTCTCACGTGGTTCTCACTCGCGTTCATCGCGCTCCTGTCGTTCGTCGTCTTCCGGTCCTGGCGGTGGATTCCGCTTTTGACAAGCACCCTGGCGGTTGCGGCCCTGGCGGGCGGGATCGCGCTCGTGGTGCTTTTCGAGTCGCTGCATGTGATGACGTTTGTGATGGGGACGACGGTGCTCGGCCTGGTCGTCGACTATGCGTTTCACTGGTTGCTCTCGCCGGTATCGGCGAAGGCGGCTGTGCGGCGCAATCTGGTGGTGTCATTTTTGACGACGGAAATCAGTCTTGTGCCGCTTGCACTGGCGACGATTCCCGTGCTCAGACAGTCGGCGGTGTTCTTGGGCGTAGGACTCGCGGCGGTGCTCGCGTTGGTGCTGGTGGGGTATCCGAAGGGAGCGGTGGGAGGTTCCTGTTCCGACGAGGCAGGAGTGCCTCGTCCCCGATGGAAGTGGTGGAAGATTGTATGCGACGAGGCAGGAGTGCCTCGTCCCCGATGGAAGTGGTGGAAGATTGTATGCGACGAGGCAGGAGTGCCTCGTCCCCGGCGCGTCCCTCAACGGGGGCGAGGCACTCTTGCCTCGCCGTTAACAGGATTCTACCTCCTTATCCTCGTCCTGATGTACGGCGTCTTCCGCACCGAGATTCGCACGGACCTCACGGCCCTCTACCGTCCGCCGGCCGACCTCGTCGAGGCCGAGCGTCAACGCGCGGCGTTTGGCGAATTCGACTTCTCGGCGATTCCGCCGCTGGCCGTTCGGCAGACGACAGCGGAAAACATCCGCCAGTTGTACGCCGAACACGGCGTGGCGATGGCCGAGACGCTGGGCTTGGCCTCGCTCGTGCCGCCGCCCGAGCCGACGGACGCGTTTGTGCGTCCCCAGACGCTGATGACGCAGATCTTTGCCGCCTGGACCCTTGAGGCTCTCGTTCGACTGGTCTGGTCGGTCCTGGCGCTCTTCGGGGTGTTGCTCGTCTTCTTCCGGGGACGGGCCTTTGACCGGCTGGGACCGTCCGTCGGGGCGATACTGGTGGTTTTCGGTCTCCTGGGGTGGCTTCAGGTTCCAGTCAACCTCTTTCATATCCTGGCCGCGTTCCTGTTGCTGGGAATGGGCGTCGACTATGCCGTCTTCCTGCAATCGGGGGCCAAGTCGGCGCGGCGTCCCGCGGTCTGTTCGCTGTTGACGAGCTTGGCGGGCTTTGGCGCACTTGCGTTCGTGTCGTTTCCGGTCATTTCCGCCTTCGGCTTTGTCTTGGGCATCGGCTTGCCGATTGCGTTCGGAATGGCCTTGATGAGGCGCAGGGCAGCGCCACGCCGCGAGACAGCCGAGCGAAGCGACGCAGCCGAAGGCCGCGCGGCGGGTACATCGTCTGTCGAAAAGGGCGCTTCGCCGTTCGGGCTGGAGATCCTCTGGCTGTTCTACAGCGTCTTCGGGCTACGCGTTCTCCACTTGCTCGCGGCGGCGGTCGGGCTTTGCATTTGGACGTTTTCGCCGGCCGTGCGTCGCGCGTCGCCGAGTTGGCGCAAGGTCGTTTTCTTCACGCAGTCGCTTGCGGACAAGCTTGTCGTGATGGCCGAGGGACGCGAACTGCCGCGCGTCGAGACGGACGGCTCGCCCGATGCGGAGGCGTTCTTGTCCGACGTGCAAACGGGGAAGGGTGTCTTCATTCTTTCGTCGCATGTCGGCACGATCGAGGTGCTGACGGCGCTCGGGGCGTGTGAGCGCACGTTCCACGCGTGGATGGACTTCGACCGCACGGGCGTTTTCAACCGCTTCTATCTGCATCACGCCCGTCGGCAGCGCGTCGTGATTCATCCGATCTCGTCTTTCGGCATGCAGACGGTCTTCGAAGCGGGCGATCTCATTGATGCGGGAGATTGCCTGGTGATGGCGGGCGACCGTGGGGACGGGGCGTTTCGCTTCGCGGCGGCCTTTGACCATCCCGTCTACTTTGTCGCCTGCGTGGCCGTGGGGGCCTGCTGTTATCGGGCCGTGATTCGCCGGTTGCCGTCCGAAAGGGCCGAAATGAAGCGCGTCTATGAATCGCAGGTCTCCGAACTTGCGTCCGCCCATCCCGAACAACACTTTGCCTGGGGACGGCGGAATATGATATAATAAGGCGTTCAAATTCAAACACACAAAAAAAGGAATCTGGATATGGATATGAATCGTCGGAGCTTTCTGAAGTCCTCCCTCTTTGCCGGTGCGGCCGCTTCGTGTGTGCGTCCGGCGGAAGCCTGCGGCTTCTTCGGTCTTTTCGGGGGCACGGAAGGTGCGCCGATGCACGGTTACGCCGCGCCGGCGATTCCGGAGATCAAGCTTGGCATCGTGGGCATGGGCGGTCGTGGACAGGGCGTGATGGAGCGCATCAAGGGGCTCCCGGGCATCACCGTGACGGCGATCTGCGATAAGAACCCGGAGAAGATCAAGCAGGCCCAGCGTCGTTTGGCGAACGCCAAAAAGCCGGCCGCGAAGGAGTATCTTGGCGACGAGGCGTGGAAGGCGCTTTGCGACGATCCGAACGTCAACGTTGTCTACAACACGACCCCGTGGGAGCTTCACGTCCCGGTCGCCCTCGCGGCGATGGACGGCGGCAAGCACGTCTTCACCGAAGTCCCGAGCGCGTTCGGCGTCGACGAGTGCTGGGAGCTCGTTGAGAAGAGCGAGAAGACGAAGTGCCACTGCATGCAGCTTGAGAACTGCTGCTACGGCGAGGTCGAGATGTTCACCTTCAACCTGGCGAAGCTCGGCATGCTTGGCGACATCATCCACGGCGAGGGCGCGTACATTCACGACCTGCGCAACATGTGCCTCGAGAACTATCCCGACTACGAGTACTGGCGCTATCCGCACAACCGCGACCACTCGGGCAACCGCTACTGTACGCACGGCCTCGTGCCGCTCTGCCTGACGATGGACGTCAACCGCGGCGACAAGATGGACTACCTCGTCTCGATGGACTCGCGTGAGGTCAACTTCCGCCTGTACAAGGACAACCACCTCAAGAAGGACGATCCGCGCTTTGCCGAGGCGATGAAGACGGGCGACATGAACTCGACGCTCATCCGCACGAACATGGGCAAGACGATGCTCATCCAGCACGACGTCAGCTCGCCGCGTCCTTACTCGCGCATCCAGCTCGTCTCGGGCACGAAGGGCATCGTGAAGGACTATCCGTTCCAGATCGCGCTCGAGGAGAAGAACGGCGCGGGTGCGCACGGCTGGTTCGACGACAAGAAGGCCGAGGAGATCTACACGAAGTACATGCATCCGCTCTACAAGTCGATCGGCGAGCTCGCCAAGCGCGTCGGCGGTCACGGCGGCATGGACTTCATCATGGACGCGCGCTGGATCTACTGCCTCCAGCAGGGCCTTCCGCTCGACATGGACGTCTACGACCTCGCCTCGACCTGCTGTCTCGGCGAGCTCACGGAGAAGTCCGTCGACAACCGCTCGAAGGCGATGGACATTCCGGACTACACGCGTGGCGCGTGGAAGACCAACAAGCCGATGGAAGTCGTCGACATCGACCTTCAGAAGTTCGGCCTCAAGTCCGACGACCTCAAGGCGGCCGACGCCCAGATGAATGTCTAAGATTCTCTGGCAGTTCGTCAAGTACGGCCTCATCGGTGTCCTCGCGACCGCGATTAACTTCGTGGTCGCGGAGGTTTGTGCAGCGTATATCTGGCCGTGTCTGGGCGCTGACGACCTGTTCGTGCGTTTCTGCGGCTTCCCGTCGACGGCGGTATCGGATGCCGTGCGCGCGACATTGGCCGTTTACTGCAATCTGGTGGGCTTCTTTGTCGCCAACGGCGTCTGCTGGGCACTGAACCGCAAGTACGTGTTCACGCCCGGGCGTCACCACTGGCTGGTCGAGTACGTGCTTTTCCTGGCGGGATCGGGACTTTCGATTCTCTGCGGCAGCGCGGTCATCTGGGCGCTCGTCCGGTTCCAGGGAATGCAGACGACGTATTCGTTCGGGATCAACGTCGTCGTTTCCGTGGCTGTCAACTTTGTTGTCCGTAAGTTCTTCGTCTTCAAGGGGTAAGTGAAAATGACTGCGGCGATTTATCCTGTCCTGTTGGCCTGGTCGCTCTTCGGCGGCGATCCGGCGCCGACGCCGGTCCCTGCGCCGACGCCGGTGATCGACACGAACAAGCTCGTGCAGGCGGCGGTCGAGAAGGCCGTGACGGCGGCAACGGAGAAGATCGCAAAGGCTGCGGCCGAGAAGCAGGAGGCCGAGGAGAAGGCGGAAAAGCTGCGGGCGGAGGCGAAGGCCGAGGCGGAGAAGCTCCGTCAGGAGGCGCGCGAGGACGCGGAAAAACTGCGGCTCGAGGCGCGGGAGGACGCGAAGACCGCGCGCACCGAGGCGAAGGAGGCTGCGGACAAGGCGAAGGCCGAGGCGGATTTGTTGCTTAAGCGGATCGAGACGCGCATCTTTAAACTTAATCACGTGTCAGCGGCAGATGTGGCGGCGAGTTTCAACTCGATGTGGAGTGGAGACTTTGGCGTGACATGGAAGGTGTCGCAGATGGCCGTTCCGTTCCCCGAGTCGAACTCTGTCATGGTGACGGCGCCTCGGATCATCCTGGAGGCGTGCGAGAAGTCTCTGCTCGAACTTGACGTCGAGGCGCAGCAGGTCTATATCGAGGCACGTTTCGTGGAGCTGTCGAACAACGCGTCGCATAAGCTCGGCATTGACTGGTCGATGCTTGACGGCATGAAGGGCTCCCTGGCGCTCAATGCAGGGTATAATGAACGGAAGATGCAGGGCGTGAGCGAGTACGATAGTAAGGATAATACGTACAAGCTGACTTCTGCTGCTGCGAACTCTGGCCCGCAAAGTGCGAACCTCTCGCATGTTAACGCGACGATCGGCATGAGCGAACTTTATGTCATCTTGCGAGCTCTTGAGCAGACAGAGGACGCGAGGACGTTCTCAAACCCGAAGATTATCGTCTCGTCAGGCAAGAAGGCGACGGTAGATATGACGGAGAAGTATCCGAATGTGGCGATCTCGGCGAAACGCACGACTTCGGGTACGGGGAGTGACTCCATCGACTTGTCGATGAATATGGCTGCGATTCCGGGCGAGGACAAGTTCATGTTCGCGAAGGAGGCGTTCTTCAGCTGGGGCATCGAGCTCGAAGTGACGCCGCGCATTAGCACGAACGGGCTCATCAACGTGTCGATCGTGCCGACGATCTCAAGTCTGTCAGACTGGGTGACGGCGGGGGCGTCTGATACTTCGACGAAAGAATCGAATGCCGGTACGATCTCGGCGAAGTATCCGGTTATCAACGTCCAGCGTCTGATCACCGAGTTTTCTATGTCGAGTGGCACAACGGCGGTTATCGGAGGGCTTTCTCGAACCGTGGAGCGGCAAGTTGATAGCGGCATCCCCTGGCTTAGGGACTGGTGGTGGATCGGCCCGCGGTTCTTTGGCTCGAAGCAACGAATCAAGGAGCAGAAGGAGATCATTGTCTTTGTGACGGTGGGCTTGGTGGATCCCCGTTCGGTTAGTGAAGATGTGGGTCTACCGAAGAATGCGGTCCTTGGGCGGCAGATAACGAAAGGGCAGAAACTTGAACCTGGTGATCGCCCCGAAAAAAACATGGAGGGGATTGAATCTCTCGATCTTCGGTTGTTGGAGGAACAAGCCCGTGATCCCCTCCTTCAAAATCCGAAGAAGATGTTCAAATTCGACGACTACATACCTTTTACGAAGGATCCTAACTACCAACACGGAGAAACGCAGAAATGAAGATTCTCATCCTCGGATTGGCCGCGATGGTCGGTACGACCGTCTTGGCCGACACGGTGTATTTGAAGTCGGGTTCAACGTTGACCGGCACTGTGACGGGCGCGGCGAATGGCGAGATTACGTTCAATTCGGACGATCTTGGCGAAGTGAAGATCAAGGTCGCGAACATCGTGAAACTTGAGGATGCGGGCGAGCATGTGATCGAATTCAACGATCAGACGCGCGAAACGAAGAAACTGTCTGTCGCGGACGGTGTGTATCTCGCCGACGGCGATACGCTCAAGATGGGCGACGTCAAGGCGATCGATCCCTGCGTCGAGACCTGGCACGGCAGCATCAATGTCGCCTTCACGGCGTTGCGCGGCAATTCGTACGAGAATTCCGGGAGCCTGATCGCGAACCTGAACCGTCGTTGGGAACACGACCGCCTGCGGATTGATGCGGGCTATTATACGTCGGAGACAGGCACGGGAAAGAGCAATAAGAAGAAGACGACCGATCGCTGGGAGATTGAGGGACAGGAAGACCACTTCTGGACGACGGCCTTCTATAGCTATGTCAATGCAAAGTACGAAGCTGACAAGATTGCCCAGCTCAATTCGCGCATCCGCATCGGTCTCGGCGGTGGTTACCAGTGGCTTGACGGCTACAACCACGAGGCGACCGGCAAGTGGAGCTTCAATCAGGAAGCCGGTGTGAATTGGGTTCGTGAAGAATACGAGGAGGGCGATTCCAAGAATGAGGGCTTCGCGGCGCTTCGCTATGCCCATCACCTCAAGTACAACCCGAAGTGGAATGAGGGTGTCGAGTGCTTCCACAACATGGAAATCCTTCCCGAAGTTGACGATTGGGAGAAGTTTCTCGCCAAAACGGATATCGGCTTCTCGACCAAGATCATCGGCGACTTCGATCTTCTGGCCAAGATTGAATGGGACTATAACTCAATGCCGGCCAATAATCGCAAGAAGAGCGACTACCGCTACATCGTCGGCCTCGGTTATAAGTGGTGATTGAGGTGTAGAGAACAGGTGTAGGTGTAGAGATGAGGATTGCCATTGTCTATCCGCCGTTGAAGTCGGAGAAGGGCGTTCCCCTGCTCACGCAGAACCGGCAGTTCCAATGGTTTTCTCGTCCGACCTACATCTTTCCTGTCATCCCCGCGACCGCGGCGACGATGCTTAAGGCGGCGGGCCACGAGGTCTTGTTCCTCGACGGCATCGCCGCCGAACTTTCCGAGGAGGAGTTTGAGACGCAGCTCGCGGCCTTTAGGCCCGAGCTCGTCGTCCTCGAGACCAAGACCCCCGTGGTCAAGCGCCATTGGGCTTGGATCAAGCGCTTCGCGCAGGTGCGTGGAGACGCCGCGGGCGAGGACGCACCGCGGTACGTTTTGGTCGGCGACCATGTCACGGCGCTCCCCGAGGAGTCGATCACGCAGCCGGGTGTGCATGCGATCATCCCGGGTGGTGACTGGGACTTCGGGCTTCTCGATTTTATCGCGGCGGGGTGTCCCGCCGGCATCCAGCCGTTTGCCCTGCGCGAGTCGCTGAAGGACGTCCCGTGGATCGACCGCGACCTCGTCCACTGGGAGCTCTACGCGAAGAAGAACGGCAACTTCCGCCGAACGCCCGGCACCTACATCATGTCCGGCCGCGACTGCTGGCATGCGAAGTGCACATTCTGCAGCTGGACGACCCTGTACCCGAAGTACCGCACACGCGATCCGATTGACGTCGTCGACGAGATCGAGATGCTGGTGACGAAGTACAAGGTCAAGGAGATTATGGACGACTCGGGCTCGTTCCCGGTTGGATCGTGGCTCACGACGTTCTGCAACGAGATGATCCGCCGCGGCCTCCCGAAGAAGGTGCGGCTTGATTGTAACATGCGCTTCGGACGCCTCTCGCTCGTCGATTACAAGCTGATGCGCGCGGCGGGCTTCCAGTTCGTCCTCTTCGGTGTCGAGTCGGCGAACCAAGAGACGCTCGACCGTTTCTGCAAGGCGCTGAAGGTCTCGGATGTCATCGAGGGCGCGCAGTGGGCGACCGAAGCGGGCCTCGATGTGCATGTCACCTTCATGTTCGGCCACGCCTGGGAAGGGCCGAAGGAAATCGCGAATACCGTCGCGCTCGCCCGCCGGCTTCTCGCGAAGGGTTGGGCGAAAACGCTCCAGTGTACGCTCACGATTCCGTATCCGGGTACGCCTCTGTTCAAGGAGCTCAAGGCCAACGACCAACTCAACACACTTGACTGGGACGAATACGACATGCGGCGCGCGATCACGAAGACGCCGCTCGCGACCGAGGCCGAGATCAAGTGTGCGATTCAGGAAGTCTACCGCGGCTTCCTTCAGCCGGGCGCCCTCTGGCATCGCCTGACCTCGACGCGCACCCTCTTTGACTTCGGCTTCTACTATCGCGGCATCCGTTCCCTCATCGGACATCTGGTTGACTTCAAATAATCCTCGTAGCTTGAACGCTTCCGATTATGCATACGATCCTGAATCATCCGCTTGTTGACCATCGTCTGGCCTTGTTGCGTGACTGTGCGACGAAGCCGAAACTCTTTCGGGAGCTTGTCTCCGAGTTGACGACCTTTCTGGCCATCGAGGCGCTGAAGGACGTTAAGACCGAACCCGTCGAGGTCATTACGCCGGTGGCTCCGACGATCGGGCGCAAGGTCGCCGAGAAAATCGTCATCGTGCCGATTCTCCGGGCGGGACTGGGCATGATGGAGGCGATGCTGCAAGTCGTGCCGTATGCGGCCGTCGGCGTGTTGGGGATGCAGCGTAACGAAGAGACCGCCCGTCCAGAGCCGTATTATGCGAAGGTTCCGCCGGCCACGGGGGATGAACTCGTGATTGCCATTGACCCGATGTTTGCGACGGGCGGAAGTGCAATTGACGCCGTTGGACAGCTGAAGGCCTATGGCTACAAGCGGATCAAGTTCCTTTGTCTCGTTGCCGCGCCAGAGGGTCTGGCGGCGTTCGAGGCGGCACATCCGGACGTCCCCGTGACCACGGCCGTGCTCGACGAACGTCTCAACGAGCGCTTTTACATCGTTCCGGGGCTTGGCGATGCGGGTGACCGCATCTTCGGCATGGCCTGACGCGAGAAAGGTGTTCGGATGGCGTCCTACAACCCCATGAACCTTTGTGACCGTCGCGTTCTCGTGACGGGAGCCTCTTCGGGCATCGGACGCGCCTGTGCGGTCTGTGCGGCGCGGCTTGGGGCGTCCTTGATTCTGACGGGGCGTCGGCTTGACGCACTGGAGGAGACGCGTACGATGCTGGAAGGCGATGGTGCGCGGCATCTCGTCTTCGAAGGCGACCTGTCAGATTCCGATTTTGTGCAGGCTTTGCCGCGGCAGATTCTCGAGGCTGCAGGTCCGTTGGACGGATTCGTCCATGCGGCGGGGATCGGTCCGGCGATGCCGATTAGCGTCGTGGCGGAGAACCTGATCGAGGCGTCGCTTAAGGTGAACTACAAGGCCTTCCTGTTGCTCATGAAGGCGTTCTCAGGAAAGGCGTTCGTGAATCGGGGCTTTTCGTCTGTCGCCGTATCGTCTGTCTCGGCCGAGATTGGCTGGGCCGGCGGGTCGGTGTATGCCGGTAGCAAGGGTGCGCTGAGCGCGGCTGTCCGAGCCCTGGCGATCGAGCTTGCGCCGAAGGGGATGCGCGTCAACGCCGTGTGTCCTGGCTATGTCAAGACGCCGTTCTTCGACCGTGTGGCTGGTGCAGGATTGGACGGGTCCGAAGGCGTTGCGCGTCTGGTCGCCCAACAGCCGCTGGGTCTGGGTGAACCCGATCAGGTGGCCTCGGCCGTCTGCTTCCTCCTCAGCGAGGCGGCTTCGCTTATCACGGGCGTGAACCTACCGGTGGACGGCGGATTCCTCGCCAAGTAAGACTTTATGATATAATACGGCCCATGAGA
Source organism: uncultured Verrucomicrobiota bacterium (assembly GCA_945834475.1). Lineage (GTDB taxonomy): Bacteria > Verrucomicrobiota > Kiritimatiellia > RFP12 > UBA1067 > UBA1067. The sequence continues at coordinate 39,627 of CAMAHK010000006.1, read as the reverse complement.
AAAAGCGTCGCATTATTGTCGTTTCTGCTGTCGGCTTCCAGTCTTCTCGCCGTGACGAGTGAAATCAGCGTTGATCTCAAGCTGGATGCCTACGATTTCGTTTGCGGGGAGCGGGTTCGGGGTGTCATCGATGTCGCCAACTCGTCGCCAGACAAGGTCAGCGTCGGCTACTCGAACTCACGAGATTCGCTCTTCGTCGAGGTTTTCCGTGCGAGCGACAGGTCGCAGCTGACGAAGGTTTCGAAGGGGGCTTTCGTCGCGCAGTTCCGAGTTGATTCCGGCGAGGGACAGAAGCTCGAGACGATTCTCAACGACCACTACGCGTTGCAGAATCCGAGCCGCTATCTGGCGAAGCCGGTTCTTGTTCATAACGGTGTTCGCTACGAGGGGCAGCCGCGTGCGTTCGACATTGTTGAAGGCGTTCGTGTCGGCACGGCGCTCCAGATGTTCGCGAACCACAAGGACCTCCAGCGCGAGTTTGAACTTGTTTACTGGTCGAAGAACCACGGCGAACACCTCTACCTCAAGGCGCGCGACGCCGGATCGAGCGATCGGCGTTGGCAGACGCGTGACCTCGGGCCGATTCTCCGCATTGACAAGCCGTCGGTCAGCATTCTGCCGTCCGGCGAAGTGATTGTGTTGCATCGCCTGAATCAGGATCAATTTGTTCGCAGTGAATTCTGGTCGCTGCCGAACGCCTTCGAATTTCGCTCGCGCGTGGCCGTGGCGGATCCCGAAACGGCGGGTACCGCACGCGTGCGCGAGCTTTACAAGGGAAAGAACGTCGAGGCGAAGGAAAATCCCTGGTGGAAGTTCTGGTGATTGGGGACGAGGGAGATGAACATCTTAGGTATTGAGACGAGTTGTGATGAGACGGCCGCGGCGGTGGTGAAAGATGGCCGCGAGGTGCTGTCGAATGTCGTCTACACGCAGATTCCTCTCCATCAGCCGTATGGCGGTGTCGTGCCCGAGGTGGCGTCCCGCGCCCACGTCGAGAAGATCGGACCGGTCGTCGGCGAGGCGATGCGTCAGTTCGGGAGTAAAGTCGATGCCGTGGCCGTCACGTACGGTCCCGGACTGGCGCCAGCCTTGATTGTTGGCCTCAACGCCGCGAAGGGACTCGCGAAGTCGCTCGGTGTGCCGCTCATCGGCATCAATCACATCGAAGCGCACCTGCATACGCCGTTCCTGTACGACGCCGTACCGGACAACACCGTACCGCGAGCCGTCTCGGCCGCGGCGGGTAACAGCCGGCTTGGAGACGCCGCGGGCGAGACGCACCGCGGTACGGTCGAGTCTTCCTTCCCCGCGCTGGGACTCGCGGTCTCGGGCGGAAACACGATTTGGATCGACATGCCCGAACTTGGCCAGTACGAGGTCATCGGCGAGACGCTTGATGACGCGGCGGGCGAAGCCTTCGACAAGGCCGCGAAGCTGCTCGGCCTCGGCTACCCGGGAGGCCTCAAGATCGACCGGATTTCGGCGGCCTACCTCGCCTCAACCTCAACCTCCGACCTCAACCTCATTCCCTTCCCGAAGGGGCGTCCGCGTGAGGGCGTGACGGCGCTTTCGGGACTTTCCGCCGATCTCTGCGTGTCGTTTTCGGGACTCAAGACCGCGCTCCTTCGCCACGTCCAGCAGCATCCCGAGCTTCTCTCCGACACGTCCGACGCACGGGACTTTGGCGGCTACACCGTGACGCCCGCCGTCGCGCAGGTCGTCGCGAGCTATCAGGAGGCGATCGTCCAAGCGATCGCCGATCGGACGCGCACCGCGCTCAAGCGCCGCGCGTATAAGTCGCTGATCCTCGGCGGCGGCGTCTCGCTCAACTCGCGCATCCGCGCGGTGCTGATGGAAGTCTCAAACGCCGTGCACGTGCCGCTGTTGATGGCGAAACCGAAGTACACGGGCGACAACGGCGCGATGATCGCGGGGCTCGCGTACTATCGCCGCAACCATCTCGAAGATGCCATGACGCTCGACGCGAGTCCGTCGCTGCAGGTCGGGGAGTGAGAAGATGAGGTTGAGGTCGAAGGTTGAGGTTGACGGCGGTTGTCGGAAGTCGGTCGTCGGTGGTCGTAAGAATAAGATAAAGGAATGAAAAAACATTTTGGCTGGACGCTGATTGCTCCCGGAAAGATGGAGGCGACCCATTGCCTGAATCGTGCGCTGAGGCTCGCGGAAAAGGGCGAGGGCCATACGCGGCCGAATCCGCCCGTCGGCGCCGTCATCGTGAAGGCCGGCAAGATCCTCGGCGAGGGCTATCACAAGAAGGCCGGCACGAATCACGCGGAGACTGCGGCGATCGCCGATGCGAAGAAGAAGGGCAACGACATCCGCGGCGCGTCGATCTACGTGACGCTCGAGCCGTGCTCGAAGCCGGGACGCGTCGGGGCTTGCACGGACGCGATTTCAGCCGCCGGCATCAGCCACGTCTACTACGCGGTGTCCGATCCCAATCCGACGAATCGCGGACGCGCCAAGCGCGTCCTCGTCCAGCACGGCATCACCTGCGATTGTCTTGATCGATGGGGACAGGCCCAAAGGGGACGCGACATTCCTGTCGCGTCGCAACAGGAACTCTCCCGCCTCGTCCATCGTGCCCAGCGCCTGATCGCGCCTTTCCGAAAGCACGTGACGACGGGTCTTCCTTATGTGACGGTAAAGCTCGCGATGTCCCTTGACGGGCGCATCTGCGACACGACCGGGAATGCGAAGTGGATCTCGTCCGCGGAGTCCCGTCGAGGGACAGGCTTTATGCGGACGTACGTCGATGCGATCATGGTTGGGGCGGAAACGGTGCGCGCCGACAATCCCTCGCTCCTGTCGCACGGCAAGCGCAACGACGATCTCATTCGCGTCGTCGTCTCGCGTTCGGGCAAGCTCCCGAAGAACGCGCAGCTCTTTACGGACGGTGCGCCGAACCTGACGCTCGTCTACCGCGACGCGAAGACGGCGCTCGTCGACCTCGGGAAGCGCGGTTGCCTGCACGTTCTCTGCGAAGGGGGACTCGCCCTGGCGCGTTCGCTCGCCGACGAGAACCTGGTGGACGCCTGGACGCTCGTGACGGCGCCGATCGTGATCGGGAACCGTCCCATTGGCGAAGCGCTCCGCTTCAAGCTCGAGAGCGACGGCATTTCCGACCCGAAGTCGGGCGACCGCATCGGCGAGTATGTGCATTTCACTCTTGCGCGTAAAACGCCGATTGTGCTATAATACGCACTCGTTGTAACAAAATTCAGGTATGTGTAACCGAGTTGTTATCGTTGGTCTTGTGCTTCTCGTCCTTCTTGGATAAGGTCGAGCGGGTGCGCGTACACTGAAACGGTAATAACCGACAGCGAAACGAGGCCCCGCTCAGACGAGAGCGAGGCCTTTGTGTTAGAAGAAGGTCAAGGTAGAAGGTCAAGGTTAAGAAGAGGTTGGCTTGGAGACGCCGCGGGCGGGACGCACCGCGGTACGGGTGATGAAAGGATGAATGATATGACGAGCGATCAGATTAAGAAGGGTAAGGAGCGGGCGCCGCATCGGAGCTTGCTCTTCGCCTGCGGCATGAAGCGCGAGGACATGAAGAAGCCGTTCATCGGCATCTGCAACTCGTATGAGTCGTTCGTGCCGGGCCACTGCCATTTGAACTACGTCGGCCAGATCCTCAAGGAGGCGATCATCGAGGCGGGGGGCGTGCCGATGGAGTTCAACACGATCGCCGTCTGCGACGGCATCGCGATGGCCCATGGCGGCATGAAGTATTCGCTCCCGTCGCGCGAGCTGATCGCCGACTCGGTCGAGTCGATTGCGCGGGCGCACTGCTTCGACGCGATGATCTGTGTTCCCAACTGCGACAAGATCGTCCCGGGCATGCTGATCGGCGCGCTGCGCGTCAACATCCCGACGATCTTCGCCTCGGGCGGTCCGATGGCGCCGGGGCGTCATCCGCTCACGGGCAAGGACTCCGACCTCAATACCGTCTTCGAAGGCGTCGGCGCGGAGAACGCGGGCAAGATTTCGGCGAAGGACCTCGAGAAGATCGAAGAGACGTCGTGCCCCGGCTGCGGCAGCTGCTCGGGCATGTTCACGGCGAACTCGATGAACTGCCTTTACGAGGCGCTCGGCCTCGCGCTTCCGGGGAACGGCACGATTCTCGCGATCGACCCGAAGCGCAAGGAGATGTGGCGCGCGGCGGCGAAGCGCGCGGTCGAGATGGCGAAGAAGGGCGGTCCGCTCCCGAAGGATCTCATCACGAAGGACTCGCTCGACAACGCGCTCACGCTCGACATGGCGATGGGCGGCTCGACGAACACGGTTCTCCACACGCTCGCGATCGCCCGCGAGGCGGGCGTCGACTTCACGCTCGAGCGCATGAACGAGCTCTCGGCGCGCACGCCCTACATCTGCAAGCTTTCGCCCTCGGGACACTACCATGTCTCCGACCTCGACAAGGCGGGCGGCATCATGGCGATCTTGAAGCGGCTTGTGGAGGGGGCTAAGGGAGCGGCTAAGGGAGATAAGACCGCTAGGACGACTAAGACCGCTGGCACACAGCCGACTGACATTGGCCCTGTGTTGCATCTTGAGGCTAAGACCGTAAGCGGCAAGACCATTGGTCAGCAGATTAAGGCGGCGACGATCTCGAACGATGATGTCATTCGTACGATTGACAACGCCTACTCGATTGACGGCGGCCTCGCGGTGTTGTGGGGCAATCTCGCGACGAAGGGCTCGGTCGTCAAGAAGGGCGGCGTTGCGCCCTCGATGATGACCTTTACCGGTAAGGCGATCTGCTTCGACTCGCAGGAAGAGGCGTGCGCCGGCATTCTGGGCGGCAAGGTGAAGCCCGGACATGTCGTTGTCATCCGCTATGAGGGACCGAAGGGCGGTCCCGGCATGCAGGAGATGTTGGCGCCGACCTCGTACATCATCGGCGCGGGCCTCGGCGAATCGGTCGCGCTGATTACCGACGGACGCTTCTCCGGCGCGACGCACGGCGCGTGCGTCGGCCATGTCTCGCCCGAGGCGGCGGAAGGCGGCCTTATCGGACTTCTCAAGAACGGCGACGAGATCACGATCGACATCCCGAAGCGCGCGATCAACGCGAAGCTCACGAAGAAGGAGATTGCGGAGCGCGCGAAGAAGGCGAAGACCTGGTCGCCCCGCATCAAGGGCGGCTGGCTCGAGCGCTACGCGCAGTTCGTCGGGAATGCGTCCACCGGCGCTTCGCTTAAGCGATAAGTGATAAGTGATAAGCGATAAGTGAAGGAGTTTTTGCTTTCTTGTCGTTAAAGACCTATAACCACCGCCACTTATCACTTATCGCTCATCGCTTATCGCTAAAAGACCTAAACCACCGCCACTTATCACTTATCGCTTATCGCTTATCGCTAAAAGACCTAAACCACCGCCACTTATCACTTATCGCTTATCACTTATCGCTAAAAAAGAACACCTGAATTTTCAACCGAAAGGAAAACAAAAAAATGAAGATCAAATTCGGCACTGTTGCTGAAAACATCACGACCCGCAAGGAGTTCCCGCTCAAGAAGGCGCAGGAGATTCTCAAGGGCAAGACCATCGCCGTCCTCGGCTATGGCATCCAGGGTCCGGGCCAGGCGCTCAACATGCGTGACAACGGCTTCAACGTGATCGTCGGCCAGCGCAAGTCGACGAAGGCGGGCTCCAGCTGGAAGCGTGCGATCGCCGACGGCTGGGTCGAGGGCAAGACGCTCTTCGGCATTGAAGAGGCCGCCGACAAGGGCGACATCATCATGATGCTCGTCTCCGACGGCTCCGTGCCGCAGGTCTGGAAGCAGATCGAGAAGTACGTCACCCCGGGCAAGTATCTCTATTTCTCCCACGGTTTCGGCCTCGTCTACAACAAGCTCACCGGCATCAAGCCCCAGAAGGGCGTCGGCTGCGTGATGGTCGCCCCGAAGGGTTCGGGCACGTCCGTCCGTCGTAACTTCCTCTCCGGCGCGGGCATCAACAGCTCGTACGCGTTCGAGCCGAACGGCATGCCGGCGAAGCAGGTCGAGGATGTCACGAAGGCGATCGGCATCGGCATCGGCTCGGGCTACCTCTTCCCGACCACGTTCCAGAACGAAGTGACGTCCGACCTCTTCGGCGAGCGTGGCATCCTCATGGGCGCTCTCGCGGGCGTCATGGAAGCGCAGTTCGAGACGCTCCGCGCGAACGGCCACAGCCCGTCCGAGGCGTTCAACGAAACGTGCGAAGAGCTCACGCAGTCCCTCATCCGCCTCGTTGACGAGAACGGCATGGACTGGATGTACGGCAACTGCTCGCAGACGGCCCAGCACGGCGCGCTCAAGTGGCGTCCCGAGTTCAAGAAGGCGACGCTCCCGGTCTTCAAGAAGCTCTACAAGAGCGTGAAGACGATGCAGGAGGCGAAGGAAGTCATTCGCGACACGGGCTGCCCGGACTACAAGGAAAAGATGCTCGCGAAGCTCAACGAGCTCCACAACCACGAGATGTGGCGCGCCGGTGCCGCGGTGCGCAGCCTCCGTCCGCACGAGGCCGCCAAGGGCAACGCCGCTTCCGCCGGCTGGGGCGGGCGCAAAGTCGTGAAGGCCAAGTAATTAGTTGTAGTGAAGAGTTGTAGTTGTAGAAAGGAAGATATCCGCTCTACAACTACAACTTGAGACTTGAACTAAAGAGATAAGAATCAAATCCTACTAAATGAAGACGATCAAGGAAAGAACGGGAGCACAGGCGCTCGTCGAATCATTGGAAAAGGCCGGGACCGAGGTCCTGTTCGGGTATCCGGGCGGGGCGGTCATTGACATTTTCGATCGACTTGTCGACGCGAAGTTCAAGTTTGTCCTGGGTCGCCACGAGCAGGGTTCGGCGCACATGGCCGACGGCTATGCGCGTGCGTCCGGGAAGGTCGGCGTGTGCCTCGTCACCTCCGGCCCCGGCGCGACCAATGTCATCACGGGCCTCGGCACGGCGTATCTCGACGGCGTGCCGATGGTCGTCATCACGGGACAGGTCCCGCTCTCGCAGATCGGCACGGACGCCTTCCAGGAGGCGGACATGTCGGGCATCTGCCGTGCGGTGACGAAGCACAGCTTCCTCGTCCAGAGCGCGGACGAGATTCCCGAAACCGTCGCTCAGGCCTTCTACATCGCGACTCACGGCAAGCCGGGTCCCGTCGTCATCGACATCCCGAAGAACTGCCAGCAGGCGCTCACGAAGGCGCAGTACCCGGAGCGTGTGAACCTCCGCGCGTACCATCCCGAATTTACCGCGACGCCGGCTCAGATCAGCCGCTTCGCGAAACTCCTCAACGAGGCGAAGAAGCCGGTTATCTACGCAGGCGGCGGCACGATTGCCGCGTTCGCCGCGAAGGAACTCGGCGAGCTCGCCCGCAAGGCGCAGGTGCCCGTTGCGACGACGCTGATGGGTCTCGGCGCGTTCGACCAGACCGATCCGCTTTCGCTCGGCATGGCGGGCATGCACGGAGCTCCCTGCGCGAACTACGCGATCGACGAGGCGGACCTCATCGTCGCGCTGGGCGTCCGTTTCTCCGACCGCGTGACGGGCAAGCTTTCGGCGTATGCGCAGAAGGCGAAGATTATCCACGTCGACTGCGATCCGGCGGAAGTGAACAAGAACGTCGCGGTCGAGCTCGGCATCGTTGCGGACGTGCGCGACGTCCTCGCGACCGTGGCCTCGCGCGTCAAGGCGGGCAATCACGACGCGTGGCTCGCGAAGATCGCGGGTTGGAAGAAGGCGCATCCGATTTCGTACACAACGCTGCACAAGGGCGTCATCATGCCCCAGCAGGTGATCGAGGCGATTGACAAGGTCTCGCAAGGCGAGGCGATCGTGGTGACCGACGTCGGCCAGCAGCAGATGTGGGCGTCGCAGTACGTCCATCACCGTCATGCGCGGCGCTTCCTCACCTCGGGCGGCATGGGCACGATGGGCTTCGGCATTCCCGCGGCGATCGGCGCGGCGTTGGCGCGTCCCGACCTCAAGGTCGTGGCGGTCTGCGGCGACGGCGGTGCGCAGATGACGTTCGAGGAAGTCGTCGTGGCCGTGCTCGAGAAGCTGCCGATTACGTTCGTCATTGTCAACAACGGGTGCCTTGGCATGGTGCGTCAGTGGCAGGAGCTCTTCTACCACAAGCGCTATTCGCAGACGATCCTGAAGCGCGAGGGACTCGAGTACCTCCCCGACTTCCTGAAACTCGCCGAGGCGCATGGCGCGAAGGCGTACCGCGTGCTCGATCCCGCGAAGCTCGACGGCGTCATGAAGAAGGCGCTCGAGTCGAAGGAGACGACGCTCGTCGAAGTCATCGTCGATCCCGAGGCGAATGTGTATCCGATGATTCCCGGCGGAAAGACTGTGAAGGAGATGATTTTCAAATGATTGAAGCGATTCAGAGACTCGACTGCTTTGTCGAAAACAAGCCGGGCGTCCTCGCGCGCATGGTGGGACTCATCTCCGGCCGCGGCTACAACATCCAGGCGCTCAACGTGGGACCGACCGAGGACGGCACGGTCTCGCGGATGAAGATCGACATCCTCGGTGATACGAAGGTCGTCAATCAGATCATCCTCCAGCTCCGCAACCAGGTGAACGTCATCGAGGTTTCGGCCCGTCAGATCCGCAAGGCGAAGTAAGTGATTCCTTATGTCATTGCCCAAGAGGGCTTGTCTGTAGCGATCTTGAGGGACTCGCCGGTCGTCGGGTGCTTGAGCTCCGTCGCGTAGGCGTGGAGACAATGGCCAATCTGGTTCTCTACGGCGAAGGCGCCGTAGAGACGGTCATTGATGATGTGCAGTCCGGCGAGCGCGAGCTGGGCGCGGATCTGGTGGGTGACGCCCGTGTAGATCGTCACTTCGAGGAGCGTACGCTCTTCGTTCTCGATCGTCGTGTGTGCGATCGGATTGAAATTCGTGACGGCGTGCAGGGGCTTTAGGCCCGCCATCTGCGCGCGCGTGAGGCGGTTATGGTGCGCGTCGACCATGCGGCAGAAGGTCTGCGTGGGGTCGTGAATGAGATCGTTCTCAAGCGTGCCGCCGACGGCGACAGAGCCTTCGACGAGCGCGAGGTAGGTTTTCTTCACTGTCTGCGCGGCGAACTGTGCGCGGACGTTTTCAAAGGCTTCCGCCGTGCGGGCGAAGAGGACGAGTCCAGACGTATCGGCGTCGATGCGGTGGAGCGCACCGCCGAGAAGGGGCCTGTCCCCCAGTGGACGGCATTCGGGGAAGCGTGTCGCGACGGCATTGGCGAGCGTCCCCGTCTCGCGACAGGAGAGCGGCTGCACGGGCATCGCGCAGGGCTTGTCAAAGGCGAGGAGCTCGTCGTCTTCGTAAACGGGCGGGGGACAGTCCCCCGCAGGCGCGACGAGATTGTCGCAGGCTTCGAGGAGCTCGCGAATGACAAGAGTTGTGTTGGGCTTCAGCTTGAGGCCCTTGTCTGTTGCACGCGACAAGAGTGTCGCGTCCCCGTTGGCTGAGGTGTCTTGTCTTGCATGACGCGACAGGAATGTCGCGTCCCCGTTGGGCTGGGCGACTGTCGGGGCCGCGACACTCTTGTCGCGGCAGATGAAGATTTTCCCGCCGCTGATCGCCTCGCGCACGAAGGCGCGTGTCGTCGTCGGGAAAGCATGAAGAAGGGCGGCGTCCAACCGAACGCCGCCTTCTTTGATTGTGATGGTCTCGTTTCGAATCAAATCTCAACCTCAACCTTCGACCTCAACCTCAATCATACCGATCCATCATCGCCGGGGAAATCGGCGCGAGGCCTTCCCAGCTCTTGTTCGTGGCCCAGGGAAGATCGGTATCTTCCGCCGTATCCGCGATGCAGCCCGAGAGAACCGACGCCACGACACTCAGGAAGAAAACCTTCCCGAGTGCCGAAGCGAGTGAGCGAAGCGGAACGAACGTAGACACTCGGCTCCTTAATCCGCGAAGATGATGTCGCCGACCTTCGCCTTATCCTGCTCCCAGGAGCCGAGGATGTCGCAGATCGCGTAGTTCTTGCCCTTGACTTCCTGACGGATGCGGATGCGGCCGATGAACTCGCCGGCTTCGCCGTTGAAGCCCGGACGACGCAGACCGAGCTCCATCGCTGGCAGCGGGTTGTTGCCTTCTTCGCCCTTGAGTTCCTTCATCGTGTCGTCGGTGAATTCGACGATGGCGAACATGTTCTCGTTGTCGACCTCGACGATCTTGCCCTTGTCGCCGGCCGAGAGCGAGGAGACCGCCGCGCCTGTGACACGCTCGTTGCCCTTCATCTGAATGGCCTTGCTGAGCGCTTCCTTGAGCTGTTCGACGAGCCTGTTGGACTTCGCGAGGTCTTCCTTCACGGCCTCGGTCTCGTCCTTCGCCTGCTGGACCTCATCCTTGAGCGAGGTGATCTCGGCGCCGAGCTCGTCGATCTGGCTCTTGAGCTTCGTGATCTGGTTCTCGAGCTCGGCCTTCTCGCCTTCGAGCTTCGTGATCTTCTCCTTCTGCTCGACGATCGTCACCTTGTCCTGACGGGCTTCGGGCTTGAGCTTGTTGAGCTCGCTGACGACGGACTCGAGCTTGCCGCGAAGTTCCGTCAGCGCCGCACGCGTCGAGTTGAGTCGGCTCTGCTGCGCCTTCGCGCTCTCAAAGAGCTTGTTGAGAAGTTCGTCTTCCGTGCCGGGACCGCGGGTGAGCGGACGCGTACCGTCCATCACCGGCTTGCCTTCGGGATCGAGGACATACGTCGTGCGCAGCTGCTGACGAACGTTCTGCGGATTCCACTCGTACGTGTCGAGACCCGTCGTCTGCTCCAGCGAGGCCGGGTACTCGTCGAGCAGGTTCTCCATGTCGGGAATGTCGACGAGCTTCGCCTCGACGGGCGAGACGTCCTTTTGGATTTCAAACGTTGCGGTCTTGTCGGCTTCGGTGCGTTCGATGGTCTTGGCAATGCGCACCAAGTAATCCTCTTGGATCGTGTTGCGATCAGTCAACTCAGCGCGCTTCGCGTTGAGCTGGAGTTCAAAAAAGAGTGCTGTGCCAGCGAGCACAAGAAACACGTACACGAGAGCGTGCAGAGCTTTATTCATTGTCAGTTTACCTTATTTGAGAAACTGGTGATAATGATACACAATTTTTCCGGCTTTGACAAGGGGATTTTTGGTACAATATGCGCCCGATGGGATTTGAGGTTCTTAAGAAAGACGCGCACACGCACGCGCGACGCGGGCGACTCACGACGGCACATGGCGTCGTGGAGACGCCGGTTTTCATGGACGTGGGGACTCTTGGCACGGTCAAGTCCCTCGAGCCGCGCGACTTGAAGGAACTTGAGACGCAGGTCGTCCTCGGCAACACCTACCACCTCATGTTGCGGCCCGGCGCCGACATCATCGCCGCGGCGGGGGGGCTTCACAAGTTCATGCGCTGGGAGGGTCCCATCCTCACGGACTCGGGCGGTTTTCAGGTCTTCTCGCTCGCGAAGATGCGCAAGTTCACCGAGGAGGGCTGCCACTTCCAGAGCCATCTTGACGGACACGCCTTCTTTCTTGGGCCGAAGGAGTCGATGGCGATGCAGCGCGTGATTGGGTCCGACATTGCGATGGTCTTCGACGAGTGCCTGCCGTATCCCTGCGAGCGCCAGCGCGCCGTCGACTCGGTCGAGCGCACGCTCCGCTGGGCGCAGCGCTCGAAGGACGAGCCTCACGCCGACGGCCAAATGGTCTTCGGCATCGTGCAGGGCGGCGTCTACGATGACATCCGCCGCCACTGCGCGGAGGAGCTCGTGAAGATCGGCTTCGACGGCTATGCGATCGGCGGCGTCTCCGTGGGCGAACCCGAGGCGTTCATGTACCAGGCCGTCGACGCGTCGGTGCCGTATCTCCCCGAGGACAAGCCGCGCTATGTGATGGGCCTCGGTGTCATGCATCAGCTCGCCGAATGCGTCGCGCGCGGCATCGACATGTTCGACTGCGTGATCCCGACGCGTGTCGCGCGGCACGGCACGGCGATTACGCGCAAGGGCAACATCGCGATCAAGGCCGCGAAGTGGGCGTACGACCAGGGGCCGGTCGAAGAAGGCTGCACGTGCTACTGTTGCCGCAACTTCTCGCGGAGCTACATCCGCCATCTTCTCGCCTGCAACGAGATCCTCGGACTCAGACTTCTGACGATCCACAACGTCTGGGCCCTCAACCGCTTCATGGCCGACCTGCGCGCGGCGATTGACGAAGACCGTTTTGGCGCTTTCCTCGAAGAGGTGCGCAGTTACAAAAACTAAACACCGCTGTCCACCTCCACCTTCCACCTCCACCTTAAAAGAAAGGAAAAATGAACATGAACATGATGACTCTTCTCGCAGATGCGGCGGCTCCCCAGCAGGGCGGTTTCGGTATGATGATCCCGATGCTGCTCATCCTCGCGATCTTCTACTTCATGATGATCCGTCCCCAGCAGCGCAAGGAGAAGGAGCGCCGCAAAATGATCGACGAGCTCCGCGCGGGCGCGAAGATCGTCTTTGCGGGCGGCCTCATGGGTACGATCGTCGAGGCGAAGGAGAAGACCTTTAAGGTCGAGATCTGCTCGGGCACGACGGTCGAGATCGACCGCGGTTGCGTGCAGGGCGTCGTTTCCGCTGACGCGAGGTAAGCGGCGATGCTGCAGCGCGGCACATACGGCATTGAATGGACGGAACGACCGGGAAAGGACGAGCCGTCCCTTCTGGGTCGTCTTGTCGTCGTTGTCATCGGGGTTGCGCTGATTTCATTGGGTTGGACGGTGGTCTCGCGGATTCGCGCGAATCGCAAGGCCGCGCAGGAAGAGGCCGAACTGTCGCCGCCGGCCGTTGCACAACAGGGGGCTCCGTCGCTTCGCGGCGAGACCACCGAGCCTACGCCTCAACCGAAACCTGCGGTCGAAGAGCCTCCGCCGTCTCCCCCGCCTCCGCCGCCGGTAGTCTCGCGGCCGGAGTCGCGTCCCCCGAAGGTGCGCAACCTGCTGATGCGGCTCGAAGAGGCCGAGAAGGCGCGCAACGTCGAGATGGTGGTGACGACGATCGAGGCGTTGCGGGCGCTCCCGGGCGCACCGGCCGCCGACCTCGACAATGCCCTCGCGCGGCGGCTCGGCGTCCTCAACGTGCGGCGGCTCTTCGATCTCAAGAATGCGCAGTGGGTGGCGACGGTCGTCGTCAAGAGTGGGGATGCCGCCTCGCGCATTGCGTCCGAGCATGGTTCGACATTTGCCTCGCTCGCGAAACTCAACGGCGGAAATGTTGATCGGCTCAAGGTCGGACAGAAGCTCTCTGTTCTTAACCATCCGCGCTTCAACCTCGTCGTCCATCGTCTCGCGAAAATCGCCGACCTGCAGCTCAATGGCAAGTTCTTCAAGCGCTATGACCTTGAGGGCACGACGAATCTCAAGGACGGCGCATTTGAATGGCGCGAAGTGAGTCTGAAGCTCCTCAAGGCTACGGACAAGGCCGAGCTCGACATGCTCCTGCCGCGGTCGACGTCGGTGCTGATTTCGGAGATGTGATCCATGAGAATTGCAGGAGGAGTGTTCGGAGGGCGAAACCTCAAGGTACCGAAGTCGGATGCGATTCGTCCGACGCAGGACCGCGTGCGCGAGGCGCTTTTCAATATTCTGCAGTTTGAGATACCCGGCGCCGACTTCCTCGACCTCTTTGCGGGCTCGGGCGCCGTCGGTATCGAAGCCCTCTCCCGCGGCGCAAAGTCGGTGACGTTCGTCGAGCAGAATCGGGTGCATCTCAAGGTTCTGGGCGAGAACCTGGCGATGCTCGCCCCCGTACCGCGAGCCGTCCCCGGCCGCGGCGCTGACAGTCGGCCCCCTCAAACGACATCGGTTGTGGCGGCCGATGCCTATCGGTGGCTCGCGAGCTACTCCGGCCCGGGCTTTTCGATCGCTTTCGCCGATCCGCCGTATGTGCTCGGAGAAGAGAAGGGGTATGCGACTGTTTTGGTGACGCTTGCCGCGCGCGGCGTCGTGCGCGAGGGCGGGCTCTTCATCGCCGAGATGACGGCCGTGCAGAAGGCCGAGGAGATACCCGGGTGGGAACTCTTCCGCGACCGGACGTACGGCAAGACGCGGCTCTGCATTTGGCGGAGGGCGACAGCTTGATAGAGGGTGGCTGTCATCCGCAAGTCGGCTGTCGAAAGTCGCAAGTCGATGCATTTAAGGACAATGAAATGAGAACCGACCTTGATAACCTGAAGACTCTGGGGAAGACGACGAAGGCGTCGACGGACTACGATCCGTCGATGCTGGACGCGTTTGCGAACAAGCATCCGGAGCGTGACTACTGGGTGACCTTTACCGCGCCCGAGTTCACGACGCTGTGTCCGAAGACGGGTCAGCCCGACTTCGCGACACTGACGATCCGCTACATCCCGAACAAGAAGCTCGTCGAGTCGAAGTCCCTGAAGCTTTACCTCTTCGGCTTCCGCAACCACGGCGACTTTCACGAGGACGTCATCAACGTGATTTACAACGACCTCGTCAAGCTCCTCGCGCCGAAGTACATGGAAGTCTACGGCAAGTTCGCCGCCCGCGGCGGCATCTCGATCGACCCGTTCGTCAACGGCGGCGTCGGCGCGAAGTACAAGAAGCTGGCTTCGCAGCGGTTTGACAACTGGTCGGGAGTGAGGAACTAGGCGGGAGAGGTTGAGGTTGAAGGTTGAGGTTGACGAATGAACCACTGGGGCATTACCGGGACGAACGGCAAGACCACGACGACGTGGATTCTGGCGGAGTTCTTGAACGCGACGCCGGGACGCAAGGCCGGTTCCATCACGACCGTCGAGGTCTTTGACGGTGCGCGGCATTTCTACACGGGCTACACGACGCCGCCCCTGAAGCAGCTCCACGAGATCTACGCGGCGATGGAGGCGAACGGCTGCACCGATTGCGTGATGGAAGTCTCCTCGCACGCGATCCACCAGAACCGCACGGGCGACACGGTCTTCGCGGGCGGCGCGTTCACGAACCTCTCCGAAGACCACCTCGACTACCACAAGACGATGGCGGAGTACTTTCGCGTCAAGGCATCGTTTGCCGCGAAGATCGCCGCGCAGCACCAGGCGCGTCCTGACATGGGCCGCCGCGAGCTGCCGCCCTACGTCGTCTGCCTGGACGGCGAGAACGGCCGCGAGATGTTCAACGCCGTCGGCAATTTCGCAGTGAATGTGATTCCCGTCTCCATCGTACCGCGGTGCGTCCTCGCCTGCGGCGTCGAGCAGCCCGCTCTCGCCCATCCCCCCTACGACCTCAGTGCCCTTCCTCTGGCCGGGGACTACAACAAGTCGAATACGCTCGTCGCCGCGGCGCTCGCCGAGGCGGCCGGCGTGCCGCGCGAGGTCATTCAGGCGACGATTCCGAAGCTGACGCCGCGGTGGGGACGCCTCGAGCGCATTGAGAATCCCTACGTTGCGGCCACGGTCTACGTCGATTTCGCCCACACTCCCGACGGGATGGAGAAGGTGTTGACGGCGCTGCGGGGCGAGATGACGCGACGACCGACGGCCGACGACCGACAGGCGCAGCTGTGGATCGTGTTCGGCGCGGGCGGCGATCGCGATCCGATGAAGCGTCCGCTGATGGGCGAAGTCGCCGCGCGGCTCGCCGACCGCGTCGTCGTCACGTCCGACAATCCGCGCAGCGAAGACCCGAACGCGATCATCGCCCAGATCGTGGCGGGCATTCCGCAGGCCACCGTACCGCGGTGCGTCCTCGCCCGCGGCGTCTCCCGGCCCTCCCAGCCCGTCCTCATCGCTGATCGCGCGAAGGCGATTGCCCACGCGCTCACCCACGCGCAGGCGGGCGACATCGTCGTCATCGCCGGCAAGGGACACGAAACGACGCAGGAAATCGCCGGGGTGAAATATTCCTTCGACGACCGCGAGGTCGTGCGGAACTTTACGCCTTCTTCGGCAGCAGTCGGTTGATGAGTTCGTTGACCCTGAAGGGCAGGGTCGAGAGCCACCACGAGCCAAAGCGCATCGGCCACGGGAAGGCGATGAGCCCGACGTTGCGGTCGACGCGCCTGAGGATCAGCGCGGCGGCGGTGTCGGCTTCCATGAAGAACGGCATCGGACAGGTGTTCTTGTCGGTGATGCGGCTCCTCACGAAGCCGGGACAGACCACGCTCACGTTGATGCCTTTCGGGGCGAGCGCACCGCGCAGGGAGAGTCCCCACGTCTTCACGCACGCCTTCGTCGCCGAGTAGCTCGGACACGCCTTCAAGGGACCGTAGCCCGCGATGGAGGCCGTGATGACGATGTGGGGCTTCGTCGAGAGGTTGGCGGCCTGGTAGCCGCCTTGCCGCGCGGTGAAGATCTCGATCGCCGGAAGGACCGTGTTCACGCATCCGCCGACATTGATTGCGAAAGTGTTGCGGACATTAGCTTCGGTTTCTTCGCCCGTCGAAACGCCGGCGTTCGCGAAGACGCGGTCGATCGGCGAAACAGCGTTGGCCTTGCGCATCCACTTCGCGACGGCCTTCGCGTCGGCGACATCGACAACCTCGGCCGTGACGGTTCCCGTCAACGGGGACGCGACACTCTTGTCGCGTCGCAAGAGATCTTCGCACCTCTCTGCCACGGCTTTCAGCCGCGCCTTGTCGCGTCCGCACAAGAAAAGCGTTTCGCCACGCGCCGCGCACGCGTAGGCGAGCGCCTCGCCGATGCCCGAGCTGGCTCCTGTGATAAGTGTCGTCATAATTGGTGAAATTATAGCACAATACGGGTGCGTTCGCTTGGGGGAAAAGCGAACGGTCCATCTTATGAAGAAGACTGGCGGTTCTGACGGGTTTGCCAGCGGCCCTCTTGACGCGGTCGCGGCGAAAGAGTAGAATATAAGAAATTTCAAAATCACGATTAAGGAGAAAATCATGTCGATTCGCAAGTTCATCGTTGCTGCGGCCGCTATTGCCGCGATTTCCACTGCCGTTGCCGCGCCGGCCGAGGAGGATCTCTCCGACCAGGGCATTGGTGCCATTGGCTGGACGCCCGTCCAGATCGGCCTGTTTGCTCCCGTGTCGTATCCGTGGGGCTTTGACTGGGACGTCAAGGGCCTTGAGATCGACCTTTTCTACGCCGAGGCTGTCCGCCTTCAGGGTCTTTCGATCTCGGGCGTTGCGACGCGTTCGCGCGATCTCTTCAAGGGCTTCTCCGTGACGGGTCTCTGCAACTGGCACGACGTGGATGCGTTCGGCGTCGACATCACGCTTGGCGCGAACCTTTGCCACGAGGGCTTCTACGGCCTTGCGGCGGGCGCGTTCAGCATGCGTCAGGACATGGCCGGCATCGATATCAACTTCGTCGGTTGCTATGAGAAGACGAGCCGCTCGCTCAAGCTCGCGGGCATGTGCAACTTCTCGACCGAAGAGGTCAAGGGTATGGAAGTTGCGCTCGGCCTCAACATGACGAAGACCTTCACGGGTCTTCAGATGGGTGGCATCAACTTCGCCCACGAGCTCACGGGTGCGCAGATCGGCTTCTTCAACATTGCCGAGGAGTGCCCCTGCGGTCTCCAGCTGGGCCTGATCAACATCATCATGGATAACAAGCTCAAGGTTCTTCCCATTACGAACTTCTACTTCTAATGGCCAAGCCTAATCCATTTCTCAAAAAGGCGACGGGGGCTCAAAAAGCCCCCGCTTCCGTTGACCCCAAGAAGAAACACGGCCTCGGCCGTGGTCTTTCGTCTTTGATCCCGACAACGCCGTCGGTCGCGTCGGTTCCCGTCGTCAAGTCGGTTCCGCTGCCGGCGGTGCTGGCCGCGGATTCGCCGCTGGTCGAATTGCCGATTCTCGACATCGAGCGCTCGCCGTACCAGCCGCGTCGGGAGTTCAAGGAAGAGGAGCTTCGCGAGCTCGCCGAGTCGCTCAAGAACAACGGGCTCATCCAACCGCCGACGGTGCGCAAGAATGCGGCGGGCAAGTACGAACTCATTGCGGGCGAGCGTCGCCTTCGGGCCGCGCAGTTCGCGGGGTGGACGAAGATCCAGGTTCTGGTCAAGGACGTGAACGAGGAGACCGCCGCCGTCATGACGACGACGGAGAACCTCCAGCGCGAGGATCTGAATCCGATCGAAGAGGCGAACTCGTACAAGATCCTGATCGACACGTTCAACCTCACGCAGGCCGAAGTGGCCGAGCGTGTCGGCAAGGGACGCGCGACCGTTGCGAACGCGACGCGTCTTCTGGAACTTCCTGACGAAGTCAAGGCGCTCGTTTCGAACAAGCTCCTTTCCGTCGGCCACGCGAAGGTGCTCCTGAGCGTTGAAAGCGAGAAGGACCGCACGATCCTCGCGCGCGACTGCGTGAACGAGCAGCTCACGGTGCGGGCTCTCGAGAAGAAGGTCTTGAAGCTCCATCAGCCGGTCGAGGAGCGTCCGCGCGGCGAGCCGGATATTCCCGAATCCTACGTCCGCCATCTGACGGACAAGCTGAAGAAGCATCTCGGGTGCGCGGTTCGGCTGACGCCGGGCATGACGCATCAGAACGGACGCCACACGAAGGGCGTTCTGGAAATCGACTTCCTGACGAACGATGATCTCGACCGCATCATCCAGATGATCGGCGTAAGTGTCGAATGATGATCTCCGTTCTGCTTGCCGCCGCGCTGGCCTTCACGCCAGAGGACGC
The DNA here is from genome assembly GCA_945834475.1 of uncultured Verrucomicrobiota bacterium. Classification (GTDB taxonomy): domain Bacteria; phylum Verrucomicrobiota; class Kiritimatiellia; order RFP12; family UBA1067; genus UBA1067. Next base: position 20,994 of record CAMAHK010000006.1, on the reverse strand, counting down.
CGCCTTCGCCCACAAGACGGCGGCGGCGTTCGTTTCCGAGTGCACACCGCGCGACGCGGGGACGATTCGCGGCGGAATCGCCGCGAACTGGTTGCTCGACCGCGCCAGCATGACGGGAGCGAACGTCCGGCGCGACATCTTCATGGTACCAACGCCGTCGGGCGAACGCCGTTTCGTCAACCTGTATGCCGAGTACGCCTCCAATCCCTCGAGCCGCTGGGTCGTGGTCGTATCGCATTACGACACGAAGCCCGGCACGAAATGTCCGGGGGCGAATGACGGGGCTTCCACGTCCGCGTTGCTCATTTCTCTGGCCAATGCTCTTGGCGAGTGGAGGACGCCGAAGGGGAATGTGATGCTCGTTTGGACGGACGGCGAGGAATGCCAGGGTGAGCATTATTCGGAAGGGGACGGTTTGCAGGGTTCGCGGCGCGCGGTCGAATATCTTCGCGAGAAGGAACGGCAGGTCCAGGCGGTGATCTGCATCGACATGCTCGGCGATAAGGATCTGCACATCTCGATTCCTGAGAACGGCACACAGTCCCTTGCGAAGATCGCCCGGCATGCCGCCCGTCGTATCGGTTATCCGGATCTCGTCACGTTGTCGACCGACCGCGTGAAGGACGACCATGTCGCGTTTCTGGCGGCGGGTTACCATGCGATCGATCTCATCGACTTCGAGTTCGGCCCCGGCAATGCGTGGTGGCATACGCCCGAGGACACGATGGATAAGGTTTCCGAGGCCTCGCTTCTCAAGTCGGGTCGCTTGATTTGCGAGATGCTCAATATTCTCCTATGAGTCGTTCCGCTCAGGCCTGGTTCAGTTTTGCCCTGACGCGCCTTGGCGGGATCGCGGTTGACGGCTTCTTTCTGGCTTTGGCCTACGGAACCGCGAATCTTCTTCGGTTCGATCTGCAGCCGCCGCGCTGGGGTTGGCGTGTGACGGCGTGTGCCTTTGTCTCTGTCGGAATCGTTCATCTTCTGGCGCTGGCCCTTTGCGGGTGCTATCGTCTGTCCTGGCGTCGGACGACCCTTCGCGACTTGCCGCGCTATGTCACGGCGACGGCGCTCGCGTGTGCTGTGCTGACGGCGCTTCGATTGGGTTTTGATGTCGACATCTACGCCCATGTGCGTCCGCCGTATTCGGTGACGCTGATCTGTTTCGTGCTGGCGACATGCGCCCTCGCGGGCTGGCGGATCGTCTGGAGCTGGTTCTGGTCGGCGCGGCAGCGCGAGGAGATGCTGATCGCGCGTCAGGTGCGGACGATGGACACGGCAAAGGTGCGCGCGTTTTTCGGCGGCAAGACGGTGATGGTCACTGGCGCCGGCGGCTCCATCGGCTCCGAGCTCGTCCGTCAGGTCGCGGCACTTGGGCCGAAGAAGGTGTTGCTGGTCGAGCGCGGCGAGAATGCGCTCTACGAGATCGATCGCCAGATTCGCGCGCGGGAAGGGGCGGCCGAGACCGTGCCGCTCATGAAAGACGTCAACGATGTGGCGGCGATGGACGAGATCTTCGCGGCGCATCGACCGGAGATCGTGTTGCACGCGGCGGCCTACAAGCACGTACCGATGGTCGAGATGAATCCCGAGGAAGGCTGGCGCAACAACACCGAGGCGACGCGGCATCTCGCCGAGCTCGCCCAGCGGCACGGCGTCCAGAGGTTCGTGCTGATCTCGACCGACAAGGCGGTCAATCCCGTCTCCGTGATGGGCCAGACCAAGCTCGCCGCCGAGCAGGCGATCATGAATCTCGAGGGCTCATTCTGCGCGGTGCGTTTTGGAAATGTCTTCGGGTCGTCGGGGTCGGTCGTGCCGCTCTTTCGCGAGCAGATCGCCGCGCGGCGTCCGATCACGGTGACACATCCCGAGATGAAGCGGTATTTCATGACGGTCGAGGAGGCGGTCGGACTCGTCCTGCAGGCCGCGAGCCGCAGGGAAAAGGCGATCTATACGCTCGACATGGGCGAGCCCGTAAGGATTCTCGATCTCGCGGAAGGCATGATCCGTCAGGCGGGCTACCGTCCGTACGTCGACATCCCGATCGTCTTCACGGGGATACGTCCCGGCGAGAAGATTTTCGAGGAACTGGACGTGTCGGAGAAGAGTTGCTACAAGACCGACATGGCGCGGATTTACATTACGAAGGTTGAGGTTGAAGGTTGAGGTTGACGATGGTGAAGAAGGTTTTTATTGACGGGTCGGCGGGAACGACGGGATTGCGGATTCGCGAGCGTCTGGCGACGAGGACGGATCTGGAGGTTGTCACGCTGTCGGAGGAGCTGCGCAAGGATACGGAAGCGCGACGGGCGGCGCTGAATGCGGCGGACGTCGCGTTTCTCTGTCTTCCCGACGCGGCGGCGATCGAGGCGGTCGCCCTGGTGGAGAATCCGAATACGGTCGTCATCGACACGTCGACGGCGCATCGCGTGAACGACGCGTGGGAATACGGGTTTTCCGAACTCGCGGGACGCCGTGCGCGGATTGCCGCGGCAAAGCGCATTGCGAATCCGGGATGTCACGCCTCGGGCTTCATCGCCCTCGTCGAACCGCTCGTCCGCGCTGGTCTCATCGCCAGGAACGAGAAGCTCTCGGCTTTTTCGCTCACCGGCTACTCCGGCGGCGGGAAGAAGATGATCGCCGCTTACGCGGAGGTTGAGGGTCAAGGTGGAGGTGGAGAAAAAGCGGAACTTCCGCCGTCAACCTCAACCTCCAACCTCAACCTGTTCCAAGGCGGCCGCCAGTATGCGCTGGGGCAGACGCACAAGCATCTTCCCGAAATGGTGAAGGTTTGCGGACTCGACTTCGCGCCGGTTTTCTCGCCGATCGTCGTGCCGCACCTGAGCGGCATGGAGGTGACGGTGCCGCTCTTCGGCGCCGACGTTGCCGCGATCAAGGACTGCTACGTCAAGGCCTACGGCAACAGCCAAAGGGGACGCGACACTCCTGTCGCGTGTCAGGGATCTACCACCTCTTCCCCCGGGGGGCTTGTTCGTTTTGTCGACGATCCCGCCGCGGATGAAGGGGGCTTCCTCTCGTCGGCGGGGCTTTCGGGACGCGATACGCTCGAGGTTTCGGTCTACGGCAACGCGGAACGCGCGATTCTCGTCGCCCGTTTCGATAACCTCGGCAAGGGCGCGTCCGGCGCGGCGATCCAGAACATGAACATCGCGCTCGGCATCGAGGAGACGACGGGGCTCGTGAAGTAAGGCCTGGCCGTGTAGAGGTGGAGAACGTGTAGGGAGTCAAGATGACCAACTTTCATACTCACACGACGTTTTGCGACGGCAAGGACTCGGCCGAGGAGATGGTGCGGGCGGCGATCGCCAGGGGCTTTACGGCGCTCGGCTTTTCGTCCCACTCCGACATGGTCTCCGACCTCGCCGCCTATCGCGCCGAGATCGCACGCTTGCGCGAGGCCTACGCCGACCGCATCAAGATCTTTTGCGGGCTCGAGCTGGAGTTGGCCAAGATGACCGACGACCGACGGCCGACTTCCGGGATTGGGGATGGGACATTCGACTACCTCATCGGCTCGCATCATTTCATCACGGCGCCGGACGGTGGATTCTTCGCTTTCGATCACGCGCCGGTGATTCTGTCCGACGGCATCCGCGATCATTTCGACGGCGACGCGGCGGCGTTCGTGAAGGCGTATTACGCGGCGCTCCGGTCGACGCTCGCGCTTGATTTTCAGATCGTGGGCCATCCGGACCTCGTGCGCAAGTTCAACGTGAAGCATCCGTACTTCGACGAGACGGCCGACTGGTACCGCGGCGAACTTGAGGCGACGGCCGATGCGATCGCGAAGAGCGGCAAGATCGTCGAGGTGAACACGGGCGCGATTTCGCGCGGCTGGATCGACGATGCCTATCCGTCGGCAGAATTCCGCGCGCTCCTCAGAGCCCGTGGTGTTCGGTTCGTCCTGTCGTCCGATGCCCACGCGGCCGAGGCCCTCGACTGTGCCTTCGACCGCTTCGGTTCTGCCGAACGCTATGTCGGAATTTATGATATAATGCGGTAAACATCTTACTTGAGCGCTATGGACCAGATTCTACAGATCCTGATACAGAACGGATACATCGATGACGCGGCCGCGAAGGACCTGATGGACTTGGCGAAGACCGAGTCGAAGACGACGCGTCAGCTTGTCATTGACCAGGGCATCCTCGACGAGGATTCGCTGCTCGCCGTCATGGCCGCCTATCAGGACACGGAGGCGATTGACCTCGGGTCGATGACGATCGACACGGAAGTGACGAATGCGATTCCCGCCTCGACGGCCCGCATGTACAACGTCTTCCCGGTGGCGGCCGACGACTCGTCCGTGACGCTTGCGACGTATGACCTCGTCGACCCGCGCATCTCCGACGAGATGCTCTTCACGCTCTCGAAGGAGGTGAAGTTCGTCTTTGCGCGCGAGAAGGACGTGATGGACCGCATCGCGCAGTACTACGGCGATGCGAACGCGTCTGTCGCGGACATGATCAAGTCGCTCGGCGAGGGCATGACGGACGACGAGTCGCTTGTCGCGGCCGGCAACGCGAACGACATCGCGTCCGCCGAGGCGATGGCGAACTCGAACGCGATCATCAAGTTCGTGAACCTCGTCCTCTACCAGGGCGTCGTCGACCGCGCCGCCGACATCCACATCGAGCCGTTCGAGGACGACTTCAAGATCCGTTACCGCGTCGACGGTGCGCTCTACGCGATGAAGGCGCCGGACGTGAAGATGGCCCCCGCGATCATTTCGCGTATCAAGATTCTCTCAGGGCTCAACATCGCTGAACGCCGCGTGCCGCAGGACGGACGCATCGCGCTCACAGTGGCGGGGCGTCCTGTCGACCTGCGTGTCTCGTGCCTGCCGACGGCCCACGGCGAATCGGTCGTTATGCGTATTCTCGACCAGTCCGCGACTTCGCTCGACCTTGAGAACGTCGGCCTCCCCGAAGACGTCTACGAACAGATCACGATGGACATCGAGAAGCCGAACGGCATCTTCATCGTGACGGGGCCGACGGGCTCGGGCAAGACGACGACTCTTTATTCCGTCCTCCGCCGCATCAACCAGATCGACACGAAGATCCTGACGGCCGAGGAACCGGTCGAATATAATGTGGACGGCATCGTGCAGGTGCCGATCGACGCGCGCGCCGGCAACACGTTCGCGAAAGTGCTGCGCGCCTTCCTGCGTCAGGACCCGGACGTGATGATGATCGGCGAGATTCGTGACCTCGAGACGGCCGAAATCGCCGTGCAGGCCGCGCTGACGGGTCACTTCGTCTTCTCGACGCTGCACACGAACGACGCGGCGGGCGCGGTGATGCGTCTCGTCGACATGAACGTCGCGCCGTACCTCCTCTCCTCGACGCTCGAAGGCGTCCTCGCCCAGCGACTCGTGCGAACCTGCTGCAAGGAATGCAAGCAGAGCTATGAGCCGGACGACGAGACGATGGAGCGCCTTGAGATGACGCGCGACCAGATCGGCGGGCGTCCATTCTATTTCGGAAAGGGCTGTAAGACATGCAACGGCACGGGGTATAAGGGCCGCAAGGGTGTCTTCGAGTACCTGCGGATGTCGAATCCGTTGCGCGAGCTCGTCAACAACCGTGCGCCGACGCTGATCATCCGCGAAAAGGCCCGCGAGCTTGGCATGCGCACGATGCGCGAGGACGGCATCCGCTCGATCCTCGACGGTTACACGACGGTCGACGAGGTCCTGCGCTACACGTAAGTGGGCGGCATCTTCCGCCGCTAGACCCAAGTGTGACATTTTGTCGCGACATTTTGTCACACTATTCCTCTACGCCTACACCTAACCCCTACACTTAGCTCTTTGGCACGGTCTTTGCAAGACGATTTGTGTCGCCCACAGTGGGCGCAGAAAGAGAGATAGAAGATTATGGCAAAAGTTCTTGGTATTGACCTCGGCACGACGAACAGCTGCATGGCGGTGATGGAAGGCGGCGAGGCGACGGTGATCCCCAACAAGGAAGGCGCGCGCACGACGCCTTCGATTGTCGCGTTCACGAAGACGGGCGAGATCCTGGTCGGTCAGGCGGCGAAGCGTCAGGCGGTGACGAATCCGAAGTCCACGATTTACTCGATCAAGCGTTTCATCGGCCGTCGCTTCAGCGAGATGACCGACGAGATCAAGATGGTTCCGTATGAAGTCGTCGCGGCGGCGAACGGCGATGCGGCCGTCAGGGTGAACGACAAGGTCTACACGGCGCAGGAGATCTCGGCGATGATCCTCCGCAAGCTGAAGGAAGACGCGGAGGCGTTCCTCGGCGAGAAGATTACGGAGGCGGTCATCACGGTGCCGGCGTACTTCAACGACCAGCAGCGTCAGGCGACGAAGGACGCGGGCCGAATCGCGGGCCTCGATGTCAAGCGCATCGTCAACGAGCCGACAGCGGCCTCGCTCGCGTACGGCCTCGACAAGAAGAAAAACGAGAAGATCGCGGTCTATGACTTCGGCGGCGGCACGTTCGATATCTCCGTCCTCGACATCGGCGACGGCGTCTTCGAGGTGAAGGCCACGAACGGCGACACCCACCTCGGCGGCGATGACCTCGACCAGGCGATCATGAAGTGGATGATCGAGGACTTCAAGGCCCAGCAGGGTATTGACCTTTCGAACGACATGATGGCCCTCCAGCGCCTGAAGGAAGAGGCCGAGAAGGCGAAGTGCGCACTCTCGACGGCGACGACGTACGACATCAACCTCCCGTTTATCACGGCGGACGCCACCGGCCCGAAGCACCTCGCGACGACGCTCACGAAGGCGAAGCTCGAGGCGCTCACGATGGATCTCGTCAACCGCACGGCCGAGCCCTGCCGCAAGTGCATGGCCGACGCTGATTTGACGAGCGTCGACGAAGTCGTCCTCGTCGGGGGCCAGACGCGCATGCCGCTCCTCCAGGAGAAGGCGAAGTCGCTCTTCAACAAGGAACCCCACAAGGGCGTCAACCCCGATGAAGTCGTCGCGATGGGCGCGGCCATTCAGGGCGGCATCCTTAAGGGCGAAGTGAAGGATGTCCTCCTCCTCGACGTCACCCCGCTCACGCTCGGCATCGAGACGCTCGGCGGCGTCCTCACCCCGCTCATCGAGCGCAACACGACGATCCCGACGAAGAAGTCGCAGGTCTTCTCGACGGCGGCCGACAACCAGCCGGCGGTGACGATCGCGATCTTCCAGGGCGACCGCAAGATGGCGCGCGACAACAAGGCGCTCGGCAACTTCAACCTCGACGGCATTCCGCCGGCCCCGCGCGGCGTCCCGCAGATCGAGGTCACGTTCGACATCGACGCGAACGGCATCCTCAACGTCTCGGCGAAGGATCTCGGCACCCAGAAGGAGCAGAAGATCACGATCACCGCGGCGGGCGGTCTCTCGAAGGAAGAGATCGAGAAGATGCGCAAGGACGCCGAGGCCCACGCGGCCGAGGACGAGAAGCGCCACGCCGAAGTCGAGGATCGCAACAAGGCCGACGGCCTCGCGTTCCAGGTCGAGAAGACGCTGAAGGACGCGGGCGACAAGATCGCCGCCGACAAGAAGGCCCCGGTCGAAGCCGCGCTCAAGGAGCTCAAGGACGCCCTCGCGAAGCAGAATCCCGCCGCCCCGATCGAAGACATCAAGGCGAAGCAGGAGGCGCTCATGAAGGCGATGGAGCCGGTCGCGCAGGAGATGTACGCCTCCGCGCAGCAGGCGCAGGGCGCCGCGGGCGCCCAGCCCGGCGCGGGAACCCCGCCGCCGGCCGACGAGCCGAAGAAGGAGAAGGGTGGAGACGACGTCGTCGACGCGGACTTCACGATGAAGTAATTTAAAAGAAACGAAAGGAAAAACCAAATGAACATTCGTCCCCTGGGTGATCGCGTTCTCGTTGAACCGATCGAAGAAAAGGAACAGACCGTCGGCGGCATCATCATTCCGGATTCCGCCAAGGAAAAGCCGATGCAGGGCAAGGTCGTTGCCGTCGGCAAGAAGACCGACAAGGACGGCAAGTGCGTCGCGTTCGACGTGAAGAAGGGCGATACGGTCCTTCTCCCGAAGTACGGCGGCACCGAAGTCAAGCTCGGAGACAAGAAGCTCCAGCTCGTCCGCGAGGAAGATTTGCTGGGGGTTATTGAGAAATAATCGAATAATCGGAATAATCGAATAATCGGAATAACCGGAATAACCGAATAATCTGAATAATCGAATTGTTCGGAGTTCGGAAACGACAACAACTTAAAGAAAGGATAATCGAAGATTGAAGATTGAGAATAGTTAGAAGAGAATGCCGAGTTCGGCTCATTCGATTATTCCGATTATTCAATTATTCGATTATTAAAAAATTATGGCTAAGCAGATTAAGTTCGACGCCGATGCGCGTCAGAAGATTCTCGCGGGCGTTGAGAAGCTCTCCGCCGCGGTCACGTCCACCCTCGGCCCGTCCGGTCGCAACGTGATTCTTGACAAGAAGTTCGGCTCGCCCCAGATCACGAAGGACGGCGTCACGGTCGCCAAGGAGATCGAACTCCCCGATCCCTTCGAAAACATGGGTGCGCAGATGGTCAAGGAAGTCGCCTCGAAGACGAACGACGTCGCGGGCGACGGCACGACGACGGCGACGCTCCTCGCCGAGGCGATCTATCGCGAAGGCCTCAAGAACCTGACGGCCGGCGCGAACGCCATGGCCCTCAAGCGCGGCATCGACAAGGCGACGGTTGCCGTTGTCGAGGCGATCGCGAAGCTCTCCAAGAAGGTCAAGAGTGCTGACGAGATCGCGCAGGTCGCGACGCTTTCGGCGAACGGCGACGAGGAGATCGGCAAGATGATCTCCGAGGCGATGGACAAGGTCGGCAAGGAAGGCACGATCACGGTCGAAGAGGCCAAGACCCTCGAGAGTTCGCTCGACGTCGTCGAGGGCATGCAGTTCGACAAGGGCTACCTCTCGCCCTACTTCGTCACGAATCCCGAGGCGATGGAGTGCGAACTCGAGGACCCGTTCATCCTCCTCTTCGAGAAGAAGATCTCGAACCTCCAGGACATGCTCCCGCTCCTCCAGGCGGTCGCGAAGTCGGGCCGTCCGCTCATGATCATTGCCGAGGACGTCGAGGGCGAGGCGCTCGCGACGCTCGTCGTCAACAAGCTCCGCGGCACGTTCCAGGTCTGCGCCGTCAAGGCGCCGGGCTTCGGTGACCGCCGGAAGGCGATCCTTGAGGACATCGCGATCCTCACGGGCGGCACGCTCGTCTCCGAGGACATCGGCATCAAGCTGGAAAACGTCACGATCGACATGCTCGGCCGCGCGAAGAAGGTCGTCGTCGACAAGGACAACACGACCGTCGTCGAGGGCCTCGGCAAGTCCGCCGACATCAAGGCGCGCGTCGACGTCATCAAGAAGCAGATCGAGGAGACCTCTTCCGACTACGACCGCGAGAAGCTCCAGGAGCGTCTCGCGAAGCTCGCGGGCGGCGTGGCGCTGATCAAGGTCGGCGCGGCCACCGAGGCGGCGATGAAGGAGAAGAAGGACCGCGTCGACGACGCCCTCCACGCGACCCGCGCGGCCGTCGAGGAAGGCATTGTTCCGGGCGGCGGCGTCGCGCTCCTCCGCTGCCAGAAGGCGATCGAGGCTCTCAAGCTCGAGGGCGACGAGGCCGTCGGCGCGTCGATCATCTCGCGTGCCGTCGAAGCTCCGCTCCGCAAACTCGTCAACAACGCGGGACAGGAAGCCGCGCTCGTCATCGCCAACGTCAAGAAGGCGACCGGCACGAACGGCTACAACGTCCGCACGGGCGAGTACGTCGACATGCTCAAGGCCGGCGTCGTCGATCCGGCGAAGGTGACGCGCTCCGCGCTCCAGAACGCCGCGTCCATCGCGGGCCTCCTCCTCACGACCGACTGCATGATCACGGACCTTCCCGAAAAGAAGGAATCCTGCGGCTGCGGCGGCCACGGCGGCGCCCCGGACATGGGCGGGATGATGTAATCAACCCCGTACCGCGGTGCGTCTCGCCCGCGGCAGGGTAACAGAAAGGCGGGCTGGTCTCACGACCGGCCCGTTTTTTTTATTTTTCCTCTAGACATCTCGCGCAAAGATGGTAAAATAGTTGTGTACATTTTATAAGCACCTGTAGGAGGGATTTGATGAAGATTTGCAACCTAATGCTGTCCGTTGCTGCAAGCGGGCTGGCCTTGACTGTTTTTGCTGAGGAGGGGATTCGCTTTTCCCCGTCCGAAAGATTGTGGTATGCCCAGCCTGCCGGGGTTGTCGAGATGGAGGTCCCGTGGGCCGCCGGCAAGACGCCGTGCGGCAACCTGCCAGGCGTCGCCAACCGCGATCCCTGGGAGTCGCAGAGCCTGCCGGTCGGCAACGGACGCCTCGGCGGCACGGTCTTCGGCGGCGACCGGCGAGACCGCGTCAACCTGAACGAGGTCTCGCTCTGGTCGGGCGGACCGAACCTCCCGGGGAACGGCAGCGGCTATGCGTACGGTCCGACATCCGGCAAGGACCAGTTCGGGTCCTACCAGCCGTTCGGCAACCTCTTCGCCGAGTACGACCTCTCGGGACAGACGTCGGACTACACGCGTTCGCTCGACCTCCGTCAGGCTATCGTGCGCACCGAGTTCGTCAACGGCGGCGTCCGTCACCAGCGCATGGTCTTCGCGAGCCGTCCCGACGACGTGCTCGTCTATGCCGCGCGCGTCGACAAGCCGGGTGCGCTCACGGCGAAGGTCGGCCTCGTGCCGTGCCATGACGTCGCGTACACGATTGAGGGTGACACGATCGTCATGCGCGGCACGCTCGCGAACGGCGAGGTCTTCGAAGGACGGCTCTCCGTCCGGATCGCGGACGGGAAGGGGAAGGCGTCCGTCGTCGGCGGCGCGAAGACGGTGCAGGTCTCGTACGAGGGCCGTGGGGACGGGACGCGTCCCGCGTTCGATCCCCAGGGTATCCCGTATTTCCAGGTGACGGGCGCGACGGGCTTCGACGCGTTCCTTGCGCTCGGAACGGATTACAAGGAGGACTTCAAGGCGAACTGGAAGGGCGAGGATCCCGCGAAGCGCAACCAGAAAGCGATCGCCGGCGCGAAGGCCAAGTCGCTCAAGCAGCTCCGCACGACGCATGTCTCGGACCACGGCGCGCTCTACCGGCGGATGTCCCTTGACCTCGGCAAGACGGATCCCGAGACCGCGAAGCTGCCGACGGACAAGCGGCTTGCGAAGTACCGCCAGACGCTGACGGATCCGGAGCTTGAGGCGCTCGTGTACCAGTACGGACGCTACGTGCTCATCGCGGGATCGCGTCCCGGGAACCTGCCGCTTAACCTGCAGGGCATCTGGAACGACAAGGTCCATGCGGCCTGGGCGTGCGACTACCACAACAACATCAACCTCCAGATGTGCTATTGGGGCGCGGAGGTCGCGAATCTCTCCGAATGCCACTTGACGTTCCTTGACTACATCCGTGCGATGGAGGAGCCGCTTCACAACATGACGGTGAAGAACTTCGGTCCGGACAAGAAGGGCTGGACGACGCGCATCTCGCAGAATCCCTGGGGCGGCGGCGGCTGGGTGAAGTGGAATCCGCCCGTCAACGCGTGGTATGCGCTGCATCTCTGGGACCATTACCAGTACACGCAGGACCGCGCGTATCTCGCGACGGTCGGCTATCCCGCGCTCAAGGAGATCTGCGCGTTCTGGGAGACGATGCTTAAGGAGGCGCCGGACGGCAAGCTCGTCTCGCCGCAGGGCTGGTCGCACGAGTGGGGCCCCGTCGAGGACGGCGTCTCGCATGACCAGCAGCTGATCTGGGAGCTTTTCGACAACACGGTGAAGGCGGCCTCGATCCTTGGCGTGGACAAGGACTGGGCGAAGAAGATCGCCGACATGCAGAAGCGTCTTGACATGCCGCGGGTCTCGCCGAACGGCTATCTGCAGGAGTGGCGCGAGGACCGTCCGCAGATGGTGAGCGGACACCGTCACACGTCGCACCTCATCGGTGTCTTCCCGGGCACGATGCTCTGGAACCAGCCGAATACGAAGGACCTCATTCCCGCGGCGGAGAAGTCCCTTGACCTGCGCGGCTGCGGCGGCGACAACCGTCGCAGCTGGACCTGGCCCTGGCGCACCGCGCTCTGGGCGCGCTTCCACAAGGCCGACCGCGCCTACGAGATGGTGCAGAGCTACATCCGCTGGAACTGTCTTGACAATCTCTTCGGCAACCATCCGCCGATGCAGATGGACGGCACCTACGGCATGACGGGCGGCATGAGCGAGATCCTTGTCCAGTCCCATGCGGGCGTGATCGAGCTCCTCCCCGCGCTTCCGCCGGCCTGGAAGACGGGGTCCGTGAAGGGTATCCGCGCCCGCGGCAACGTCACCGTGGACATGTCCTGGAAGGACGGCAAGGTCGAAAGCTTCGTCCTCACGACGTCGGAGAAGAAACCCAGGCCGGTCGCCGTCCTCGTCAACGGCGAGAAGAGGACCGTCACACCGAAGGTTGCGGGGAGGAAGTGAAGATGAAGCGGATTGCAGTAGGCATGACCCTGACGGCATTCGCCTCCGTCGCCTTTGCGGCGGTTGAGCCGACGCCCGCCGTGCAGCATTTCCTCGATCAGGAGATTGTTGCGATCGTCCATTACGGACTCAACACCTATGCGGACAAGGAGTGGGGCTACGGCGACACGCCTCCGTCGATCTTCAATCCAACGAAGCTCGACGCGCGCCAGTGGGTCGAGGCCGCCAAGGCGGGCGGCGTCAAGCGCATCATCCTCGTCTGCAAGCACCACGACGGCTTCTGCCTCTGGCCGTCGAAGCTCAATCCCGACTACACGATCGCGAACACGCCGTGGAAGGGCGGCAAGGGCGACCTCGTCAAGGAGGTGCGCGCGGCGACGCATGCGGCGGGACTCGAGTTCGCGGCCTACCTGTCGCCGTGGGATCGCCATCACGCCGAGTACGCGCGACCCGCGTACGTCGACTATTTCCACGCGCAGTGGGCGGACCTCATGGACAATTACGGACCGATCACTGAAATCTGGCTGGACGGCGCGAACGGCGGCGATGGCTGGTATGGCGGCGCGAAGGAAAAGCGCAAGCTCCCGGGCGGCGCGGAGGTCTACTACAAATCGGGGCTGCTCCTCGAGACGCTCTTCAAGAAAAGCAAGAACGCGGTCGCGTTCAGCGGGTACGTGACGGACCGCACGGTCAGCTGGCCGTTCAACGAGAAGGGCATCGTGGCCGAGGACTACAAGTTCTACCGCGAGCGGGACGGCAAGCAGTACTTCTGTCCCCCCGAGGCCGATACCCCCCTCCGCCGCACGTGGTTCTGGCACAAGAACGACCAGGCGAAGCCTCTTCAGACACTCGTCGACCGCTACTTCGAGTCTGTCGGCCGCGGCGGCGTCCTCGACCTCGGCCTGGCGCCGAACAAGGACGGACTCCTTGACGCGGGCGACGTGCAGCGCCTGAAGGAGTTCGGCGCCTACGTGCGCGCCTACAAGGCGTCCGACGTGTCCAAGGGGGCGAAGTTCGCGAAGAGCGGGGACGGGATGACGGTCACGCTCACGCTCCCCGAGGCCCGCACCTTCAGCGCGGCCGAGATCCGCGAGAACCTGGCGAAGGGCGGCATGCGCATCGGCGCGTGGCGTCTTGAGGCGGACGGTACCGTCATCGCCCGCGGTCCCCAGGTCGGCAACTGCCGCATCGCGCGCTTCGCGCCGGTGACGGCGAAGTCCGTCGCCTTCGTCGCCGAAGCGTGCGAAGGCAAGCCTGCGCTCAAGGGCTTTACGCTGCGCGTCGTTCCGAATGTCGCGGACTTCGCGGGCAAGGAAATCGCCGCGGCCGCCCAGACGTCCCGCTATCCCCGGAAGGCGCTCCGGTTCTCGTCCGTCGGCAAAAACACCGTTGTCGCCGACTTCGGCAAGGCTGTTTCGGTCGAGGGCTTCGACTACGAGCCCCAGGCGGGCAGCTTCGCTGGGATGACATCGGGCTACGTCGCGTCCGTCAGTGCGGACGGCAAAAGCTGGGAGAAGGTGTCCGAAGGCGAATTTGGCAACCTGCGCGCGAATCCCGTGATGCAGGCGATCCGCTTCAATCCGACATCCGCACGCTACCTCAAGGTGCAGGCGACCAAGGCCATCGAAGGCCGGCCGAACCTCAAACCCGCCCAGCTCCACCCCGTCGCCAAGGCACCGTGATGGACTCGGAAGGACGATTTAACAACACAAAGGGGGAAAACATGATGAAAATGGCAGTAAGACTTGTCTTTGCCGTTTCCTGTCTCGCAACATTCTCGCTCCTTGCCCTAGAAAAGCCGGCGACCGTGCCTGAAGTGACACGGTGGGAGTCGGGAAATGGCGTGCTGAAGCTGCCGACGGACGTCAAGCGTATCGTGGAGACGAAGCTCGACAAGGCGGCTAAGGACCTCGGCACCGAGGGCTACACGATTGACATCGGACCGCGCAAGATCCGCATCACGGCGACCACCCAAACGGGACTCTTCTACGCTGCGCAGACCGTGAAGCAGATGGTGAAGACCTCGGGCGGGAATCTGCCGCAGGGCAAGATTACTGACGTCCCTAAGTATCGGGTGCGCGGCTTTGTGTTCGATGTCGGACGGCTTCCCGTGCCGATCGAGTTCCTTTACGAGGTCGTTGACATCATGGCCTCCTACAAGATGAACGACCTCCAGCTGCACCTCAACGACAACTACATCTGGCATGAGGACTATGTGAAGCAGGGCAAGGATCCGTTCAAGGAAAGCTATGCGGCCTTCCGCCTCGAGTCGAAGCTGAAGGGCCTTACGGCAAAGGACGTCAGCTACACGAAGAAGGATTTTATGGATCTCGTCGCGTATGCGAAGAAGAAGGGCGTCAACATCGTTCCCGAATTCGACATGCCCGGCCATGCCCTCGCCCTGACGCGCGTGAGGCCCGACCTCATCTATCAGGGACCGATGCCGCACCATCCCGAGCGCCGTTGCGAGATGATGGACGCCGCCAATCCAGAGACGCTCAAGTTCGCGGGCGAGCTCTTCGACGAGTATCTTCTTGCCGAGAAGGGCAAGAAGCGAGCCGTCTTCGCGGACTGCCCCGTGGTCCACATCGGATCGGACGAGTTCTTCGGGAGTGCCGAGTCATATCGTCGCTTCGTGGACGGACTCCTCGGCCACGTCCAGTCCCGCAAGTACACGCCGCGCGTCTGGGGCTCCTTGCGCCGCAAGCCCGGCAAGACGCCAGTGCGCTCCGAGGGCGTGCAGATGAATATCTGGAGCATGGACTGGGGCCGTGCAAAAGAATCGATCGATCTCGGCTATGACATCATCAACACCTTCGACCGTCAGCTCTATCTCGTCCCGACCGCGAACTACTACCGCATGGACCGCAACCTCAAGGGACTGTGGGAGAACTGGCAGCCGAACGTGATCGGTCCCGATACAATCGATCCCGAGAACCCCCATTTTCTCGGCGCGTCCTGGGCGTGCTGGAACGACATGATCGGACCGAAGCACAACGGCTATACCTACAAGGACCTCAAAGAAACGATCGAGAACGTCTGCGGAGTCCTCTCCGAAAAGATGTGGCGCGGCGAGAAGCCCCCGCGTTCCTTCGAAGCGCACCTGGAAGTTCTTAAATCACTCAGAAAATAGGTAATCCGCGCGAGGCGGTCTCAATGCGAGGTGTTCGAGCCCGCCTCACCGCCTGCCGCGATCCCACAGCGGCAGATGCGGCCGAAACGGATACGTCAAGCGCGAGGGAAGGTCTACGCACCACCCGATTCCATTCAGCAGCATCTCGCCCACGCCCATCTCCCGAATCCTCCGCCGCCGCAAAACCTCCCGCCAGTCCGCCCGCCATTCGGGCTTCTCCGTCCGTTCTCAGCCGGCTCCGAGGAGCACTGTCTCCGACAATCTGCAGACTCCCTCCTCTACCCCGCCTGCACCGGCGGGTTCAATCCCAGGGAGCGCCTAAAGTATACCACGACAGAATGGGGTCTGTTATTGGTTTGTCTGATAAAATCGTACACAACTATGCCTATATGTGATATAATCACACCAAGAAATCATAAAGGGGGTAATATTGTGAGCACTGGCAGAGATTTTTCTTCTGTTTGTTACATTCGGTCTGAGCGAAGAACTCGCGGAGAAGTGCAAGGTCATCCGCATGGTCACGGATGGTACGGCCATTTACGAGGCGATCAAGCGCGGCAATTTCACGCTTTCAATCCAGTAAGCAGGACTTAACCACCACCACTAAAACAAAACCATGAAAACAATCCTCACAAAACTGACGACCCTCGTGATCGCCGTGATGGCGACCCTGGGGCTCAAGGCGGCTCTCGTTTCGCACGAGGGCGATACCTACACGATCATCAATACGAGCCAGAATGCTGATGGCACGTATGCGAATGCAGGTAACTACAATTTTCTCAATGTTCGCGGCATCACACTCACGGTTCCAGCAGCAGATGGACTTGTTTCGGGCGACCTGCTCGAACTCGTGTCCGTCGAGTTCACCAAGGCGAGCGACAGGACGGGTGAGGCAACGGGTGACAGCAATCCACCGTCTTCGCTCACGATTGACGGTTTGACGGCGAATAACGACGCGTCGAGCACCGACAACGTGCTTTTCCCTAGACGTCGCAAGGTCGTTTACGCTTATGCGGAAGGTTCGCGTCCAACCCTGACGGTCGGCGTCGCTAAGGGAGTGGCGTTCCCTGGCAATCAGACGATGCGCTGCGTGGTCAACGCCAGCAACTCCGACAAGGATGTGCCGCTCATCGGCATCAACAACACGCAGTATCAGCCGCTGACGCGCCTCGTGTGTGTGAAGACGGGGGCGAAGGCTGCGGCGAAGAACGTGATTGCCATCAACTTTGATGCGGACGGTGTGCGCAAGGTTGCCGATGCGGCGGTCGTTGACATGCTTGAGGCCGGGGTTCCAGGCTCGTCAATGCATCAGGTGACAGGCGGGAGCGGTTCGTTGTCTGCCCTGAAGGTTTACAACACGGAAGCACAGAAGAGTTATGCCTCGAGCGCATCCCTGGAATTCACGTCGGGCGGACGCTGGAATACGTCGCTCGTCATGCCGTATCTTTCCGGCTATCTCGATGACGGTGGCTCGGGTGTGTCGGTCTCGGTGCGTGATATTCCGTTCGCGTCTTATGATGTCGTCGTCTTCATGACGAGCGATTCGACTGAGACGTTGCTTTCGCCGACGGTCAACGATAAAATCTATTCGTGGGTTGATGGTGCCACGACCGAGGTGAGCGAAAAGGCGCGCTGGGGTGTCGGGCTTGCGCCCGTGCCGTTGTACGGAGCGAATGCCCTTAAGATCGAGAATCAGTCGGGAGACCTGAGGATTACCGTGCCGACCCGCGACAGCGGACGTGGTTGCCTGGCGGCGGTGCTGGTCGTCGATCGTGCGGATGCGACGGTTCAGAAGGTCAATTATGACGCGGAGTCTGTTGCTATCTCGACGATTAATACGGACATGTCCTCGTCCTCCGGTTCCTTCGCTGAAATTACGCTCGCGCCGAACACCACGGTTGTCTGCGATGACGAGCCGACTTTCCTCAACAAGTTTGTCGTGATCAACAGCAGTGGGACGATTACCCTGCAGGGGGAGACGAAGCCCGATTGGATTTCCTTCTTTGATTTCTCAAATGTCAAGGGCGGTGTGAAGCGCAGTTGGCTCACGATGCCGGCGAACGATGTCATGGGCTTTAACTTCAATGCAAGTGCCTGCCGCAATGGTGCACAGAGCACGGATAATGCGGCGAATGATACGGGCCTAGCATTGGAAATCGGTGACTGGGCGTGTGACCAGCGCGCGCAGACCGGTTCTTCGACGGCGATGTTTGCGGACGGACTCTCCGTACTGACCTGGAAGTCGAACAACGTCTACACCGAAAACGGCACGTGCTCGAACTTCATTCAGGGTTATCTTGACGATAGCGCGGGCGTTTTCATTACACTCTCGAACGTGCCGTATGAGACGTACGACCTCATCATCTACTGCTCGACGGACGAATCGTCGAAGAGTTTCACCTCGAAGGTCGTGAACGGTAAGATCTATACGTGGGATGCGACGGCCGGTGCGACGAAGGAGGTTACGGCAGCCACGACGTGGGGGCTTGCTTCCGCTGCCGCCGGTAAGGCCGTTATTGGCGCGAACACGCTCCGCATCAACGGACTCACTGGTCCGCTCGCCATCGAGAGCCGCAACGGCAACAATGCCCGCGGTTGCATCTCGGCGATCCAGATCATGCCCGCCGGAACCTCCACGGCGCCGACGATGACGGTTGAGGGTTCGGTGAGCTGGACGGACGGCTCCAAGTGGGATACGACCGACGCGCCGATTGCCGGCAATGTCATCATCAACGCGACGGGTGACGTCACGATTACGGTCGACGGCGCGCAGGTTGAGCTTGGCGGCATCACCGTCAACGGTTCGGGCAAGGTCACGTTCCTCACGGCGAACGGCGGTACGCTTTCGGCATCCGCAATTTCGACGAGTGGTACGCTTGCCCTCGGCGCGGGCATCGCGATCGACACGATTCCGGCGGAGGTCACCTATCTCGTCACCACCGACACACTGAAGGTCTCGACCTACGGTGCGGGCAACATCTACACAGCTGGTGCGGGTAGCGAAGAAACGCCGGTCGCGCTGACGCTCAATCAGGTTAACGGCAAGATGGTCCTCAAGAACGGCATCTACTACCTCGATCAGACGCACAGTGGAACGGCGACGACGGTTGATATCGTTGATGCGACGGTTTATGCGCTTAACGATCAGGCCGAGGCGTACGGTTTCGGCGTTGGTCACGGGACGGTCAACTTGACGGGCACGACCGCGCTGACGGCGGCGAAGTTCGTGCTCGGCCAGGGCGCCGATGGCCGCACGTCGGTTTTTACGATGGGCGACACGTCGAAGGTGACGGTGCAACAGTCGAACAATGTGAACAACAATCAGGCGTCGATCATGTTCGGCCACTGGAATAGCGCCACGACCTTTACGATTGCCGACGAAGCGGTTTTCTCGGCGCAGGAAACGGATGTGCTCGTCGCGCTGACGCGTAACAACCACACGATCAACGTCAACGGCGGCGTGATGGACGTGAAGGGCTTCAAACTCTCGACGTCGGCTTCGGGTACGAATGTGATGAACCTCAACGGCGGCGAGCTCAAGCTCGGCGCGACGGGCATTACCTCGTATGGTTCAACGACGATGACGATCAACGTCAACAACACGACCACCATCACGACGACGGCGGACGAAGTGCCGGTGACGCAGCCGATGGCGGGTGAAGGCGCGATCATCAAGAAGGGCTCCGGCGTGCTCGCAATCGGCACGAGCCGTCCCACGCTTGACGTGCAGGAAGGCTCGGTCAAGCTGACGGCGACGACGCAGGAACAGGCCGATGGACAGCTCGTCCTCAAGGTTGCCGACGGAGCCGCTGCGGCTTCTAAGGAGAAGGTTGCAGTTGTGGATGCGACAGGTGCGGCGATCGAGATCAAGGAAATTTCCGAGATCGACGAGGCGACTCATACGATCACGATTATGCTGAAGACGAATTCGTTCAAGGAAAACACTCAGACAAGCGAATGGACTGGACTTGACGGTACGGTCGTTGTGTCGAACGCAGGTGAAGATTCGATTATAGTCACGGTTGACGCGGCGTTCCCCGAAGGGGTCTCTCAGATCGACGTCTCGGGCAAGGTCGACATCGTTGTCAACGATCTCGAGGCCTATGGTTCGACGATTCTCAACATCACCGAGGGTGCGATCGTGACGATCAAGGGCCCGTATCCGTTTACGCAGATCATGGGATCGGGCAGCCTCGTCTTTGATCCGGGTTCGGGCAAGACGATGACGGTTAATACGAACAACGGACAGTTCACCGGCCCTTGCACGATTGCGAGTGGTGTCGTGAAGATGCACGGCAACAACCGCTGCCTCGGTCAGTGGAATATGAACCGTCTTATTCTCGTGAAGTCGGGTGCGACGCTCGACATCAACGGCGTGACCGGCGGTGAACAGGCGCACTCCTATCGCGTCACGCTTGAAGAAGGCGCGAACTTTGTTAACAACGGCGCGAACATCGGCGATCGCAAGTTCATCATCACCTCCGGCCTCACGCTGCAGGGTGATGCAACGATCAGCGCAGTGGAAGGTTCCGTCATTGGTGGCGCGTGTCACTACAACTTCTATCAGAGTCCGATCAACCTCGGCACCTACACGCTCACGAAGACGGGCAAGGGCGCGATGTACTACTCCTCGCCGGTGATCTCGGGCACGGGTACGATTGATGTCCAGGCTGGTACGTTCGAGGTCGCGCATACGTGGGGCGGAGAGGAACCGACATTCAACGATGGTACGCTGAAGATTGCCGAAAGCGCGGGACTGAATCTGATGAGTTATAATGGCAACACCTCGTTCACGGTCAAAAACCTTGTGATGAACGGATCGGCGACATTTCCTGCTGAGAGCGTGCTTACGGTCAATGGCGCGCTTTCGGGCACGGGCACGTTGCCGCGTGTGACGCTCGGTACGGATGCGGTGCTGAAACTCGACGGCAAGGGCTCGTTGACGCTCGCGGGTGCGCTGACGCTCGCCGAGGGTGATACGCTTGCTCTCGACCTTTCGGACATCGATCTTACGAAGACGACTGCGATTCCGGTCATCAAGGTCACCGATGCGGTGAACATGCCGGCAGAGGGAACGTTCATCGGGATTCCCGCGAAATGGAATCTCGTGAAATCCTCCGACGGTATGTCGCTCAAACTTACCAAGCCGAGTTTCACCATCTCGGTTCGATAACAAAATTCCGATTAGAGCCAGTTGTTATTTGACCGTCTTTGACGTGTCAGTTCTTGGGGAGGCGGGGACGCCTCCCCTACCTTTATTATAATATCTTCGGAGTACGACATGAAGACGAAAGAAGAGTGTCTGGCGATTGTTGAACGGACGTTGGACGAGACCTTGCCGAAGGAGACGGAGCGA
>CAMAHK010000005.1 GCA_945834475.1 uncultured Verrucomicrobiota bacterium | reverse complement strand
GCGAGCGCGTCCGCTATCGGTAGGTGCAGATGGGGAGAAGAAGTTTTAAAATCCAAAGATGCGCCCCTTGATCTTGTCGTCGAAGCGAAGAGTGGAGGAAAATGATATAATTACGTTCTCAAAATTGTTTCAAGAGAATCGAATCATGGAAAAGAAAACCAATCAGTTTAAGGCCGAGATCGCGGAGATGCTTGATCTCGTTGTCAATTCCCTTTATTCGAAGAAGGAGATTTTCCTTCGCGAGCTCGTCTCGAACGCGTCGGACGCGATCGACCGTGCGAAGTTCCTTTCGCTCACCGACAAGTCGCTCATCGCGGACAATCCCGAGTGGAAGATCCAGATCGCGGCGAACAGGGACGCGAAGACGCTCATGATCTCCGACAACGGCACGGGCATGGACGCCGCGGAGCTCGAGCAGAACCTCGGCACGATCGCAAGCTCGGGCACGAAGAAGTTCCGCGAAATGCTGGCGAAGCAGGTTGAGGTTGAGGGTGGAGATGGAGAGAAAGGCGTGCCGGGAGGGGCGCCCGAACTCATCGGCCAGTTCGGCGTCGGGTTCTATGCGGCGTTCATGGTCGCCGACAAGGTGACGGTCGAGACGCTCAAGCGCGGCACCGCGACCTCGTACAAGTGGGAGTCCGACATGTCGGGCTCGTACACGATCTCCGACGGCGACCGCGATTTCCCCGGCACTTCGATCACGTTGCACCTCAGGGATGACCAGCTCGAGTATCTCGACAAGTGGCGCGTCTCGGAGCTCATCAAGAAGTATTCCGACTTCATCGCGTATCCCGTGACGTTCAAGGACCTCAATCCGCCGGCCGACGAGAAGGACGAGGACAAGAAGCGCCGTGAGGAGGACGAGGCGAAGCCGCTCAACACGATGGTCGCCCTCTGGAAGCGCACGAAAAAGGACGTCAAGCAGGAGGAGTACGACGAGTTCTACAAGCACCTGACGCACGACTGGGACGGTCCGTTCGAGACGATTCCGTTCTCGGGCGAGGGCGCGGTCGAGTTCAAGGCACTTCTCTTTCTGCCGAAGAAGGCGTCGATGGACCTCTTCATGCCGCAGCAGAAGCGCGGACTCTCCCTGTACGTGCGCAACGTCTTCATCGGCGATGACATCGAGATGCTTCTCCCGAGTTACCTCCGCTTCGTGAAGGGCGTCGTCGACTCTGCCGACTTGCCGCTCAACGTCTCGCGTGAGATGCTGCAGGATGACGCGGTCATCCAGAAGATCAAGACGGCCGTCACGAAGAAGATCCTCTCGACGCTCGAGGACCTCAAGAAGAAGGACGCGGCGAAGTACGACGAGTTCTACACGAACTTCGGCACGGTGCTGAAGGAAGGCGTCCATACGGACTGGAGTGAGGCCGACCGCCTCAAGAAGCTCCTCAAGTACCCGACGGCGCGCGGCGAGGCAGGCAAGCGCGTCTTCCTCGAGGACTATGTGAAGGACATGCCCTCGACGCAGAAGGACATCTACTACATCACCGCCGAACGCGAAGCCGACGCGCGCAAGTCGCCGGTCCTGGAGTCGGCGCGCCAGCACGGGTGCGACGTCCTCCTCTGGTGCGATCCCGTCGACGAGTACCTGACCGAGTCCCTTCGCGACTTTGATGGCAAGAAGTTCGTCGACGTCTCGAAGGGCGACGTCGCCTTCGGTAGCGAGGACGAGCAGAAGGCCGCGAAGGACGCGAACGAGAAGGCATCGGCGGAGCTGAAGCCGTTCCTCGAGTCCGTCAAGAAGGTTCTCGAGGCGAACGTCTCCGACGTCCGCGTTTCGACGCGCCTCACCGACTCGCCGTGCTGCCTCGTGCAGCAGGAGCACGCGATGCCGCCGTCGATGGTGCGCATGATGCGCGCGATGAACCAGCAGGTGCCGGACGAGAAGCGCATCCTCGAGATCAACGCGGCGCATCCGCTCATCAAGAAGCTCGCGGACCTCCATTCTTCGACTTCAACTTCCGACTTCAACTCCGACATCGCGTTCCTCTATGACGCGGCGCTCATCGCCGAGGGGTCGCCTGTCACGGACGGCGCGCGCTTCGCGAAGAAGCTGGCGGAACTGATGCTCAAGTGAAGGGAGAACCGATGAAGATCCTGATCACAGGAGGAAAGGGAATGCTCGGGCGCACCCTCCTTCGCGAGCTTTGCTCGACTACGGAGGGCGGGCCTCTCCTGTGTGAGCCGCCGGAAATTGTGGTCGCCGACTTGCCGGAGTGGGACATTACGGACGACGCGGGGTTTGCGTCGGCCGTTCAGGCCGTTCGGCCCGACGTCATCATCCACTGCGCGGCGATGACGAAGGTCGACGACTGCGAGACGAAGCGCGAGCTCGCGTTCAAGTTGAACGAGGAGGGCACGCGCAACGTCGCGCTCGCGGCGAAGATGTGCGGGGCGCGTCTCATCGCGATCTCGACGGACTACGTTTTCTCGGGCGAACCGCCGAAGGAGCCGTGGGCCTGGAGCGAGACCGACATTCCACGTCCGCGGACGGTCTATGGCGCCTCGAAGTTCGCCGGCGAGCAGATGATCCAGATG
The DNA here is from genome assembly GCA_945834475.1 of uncultured Verrucomicrobiota bacterium. Lineage (GTDB taxonomy): Bacteria > Verrucomicrobiota > Kiritimatiellia > RFP12 > UBA1067 > UBA1067. The sequence goes on along the minus strand of CAMAHK010000005.1, from coordinate 55,966 downwards.
CTTTATCCGGACAATTCGGTCATCCTGCGCATCGCGTGGCTGTATGGCTCGGGCGGTCCCTCGTTCCTCCATACGATGGCGAAGCTCGGCGCGCAGGAGGGCGCTCCGCTCAAGGTCGTCGACGACCAGCGCGGCAATCCGACGTCCACAAAGGTCGTTGCGGACGCGATCCGCTTCCTTCTGACGAAGCCGGACGTTTCGGGCATCGTGCACGGCACGTGCGAGGACCAGTGCACCTGGTACGACCTCACCGTTGAGCTGAAGCGCCTGCTCGGGGACCGCTTCCCGCGCGAGGTGACGCCGTGCACGACGGACGAGTATCCGCGCCCTGCGCCGCGTCCGAAGAACTCCGCGCTGAAGAAGAGCGTCCTCAACCTCCTCGGCTACCGCACGCCGAACTGGAAGACCGCGCTCGCCGATTTCGTCGCCGAGGAATTTGCGGTTCGGACCTAATTTAAATGTGAAGGAGAGACGAGACATGAACATCAGCAAGCGTGAGTTTCTCAAGCGGTTCGGCCTCGCCGGCGCGGCGTTGGCGACGGGCGGCGTTCGGGCGGACGAGTATTGTCCCGATATGTCCAAGCTGCCCGCCGGCAGCTGCGGCGATCCCGAGAACGTCTGGTTCGGCAAGCACATCTTCCCTCTTGCGCCGTCGGTTTCGGACGGTCCGAGTTGCTGTCTGAAGGACGGCAAGGTGATCGAGCCCGCGCACGAGCTGCCGGTCTTTCATACTGCGGACGTGGTCGTCGTCGGCGGCGGCCCCGCCGGATTCGCCGCAGCGGTCTCGGCGGCGCGGACGGGTGCGAAGGTCGCGCTTGTCGAGCGCTACGGTTCTCTGGGCGGTCTCTTCACCAACGGCATGGTCCTCATCGTGCTCGCGACGTCGCTGCGCGACCGCGCGAGCGGGAAGTGGTCGCTTGTCACACGCGGCATCTGCGAGGAGTTCATGCAGCGCGCCGGGGCGTTCGGCACGGACTTCTGCCGTCCCGCCGCGAATACGTGCCCCAAGAACCAGTGGCTCCCGACAATCGATCCCGAGTGCGCGAAGTACCTGATGGACGAGATGGTCGCCGAGTCGAAGGTTGACATGTTCTTCCACTGCTGGGGCGTTGACGTCATCCAGGACGGTGACAAGGTCCAAGGCATCGTCTTCGAGTCCAAGGAAGGCCGCAAGGCGATTCTCGCGAAGCAGGTCGTCGACTGCACGGGGGACGCCGACCTCCTCTTCAAGGCCGGTGGCGAGTACCAGCAGGTGAGCGGATCGATCTCGACGGTTTTTCGCTGGGGCAACATGGACACAATCGTTCCGCCGCCGAACAAGCCAGCGTTCCCGACGCGCGGCAACGAGGGCAATCCTGACGCGCGCTGGGGCGGACGCTCGATGAACACGGCCAACGGCCTGTCGGTGAAGGATCTCAGCCGCATCGAGGTGAGCCAGCGCCGCGAGAACTGGGAGTATGTCCAGAAAATGCGCGCCACGCCCGGCTGGGAGAAGGTCTACACGACCAACTCCGCTTCGCAGATCGGTGTGCGCCAGACGCGCCTGATCGACGCGGAATACGTCATTGGCCGCAAGGAGATCGCCGAGGGCCTCGCGTTCGACGACACGATTGGCTGGTGCGGACACGACGGTCCGCACGCGGCGTTCCCGGTCTGCTACCGGCAGATTCTCCCGAAGCGCATCGACAACCTCCTCTGCGCCGGACGCTGCCTCGGCAAGGGCGACACGATTGATACGTTCCGCCTGATCGCGCCGTGCTTCGTGACGGGACAGGCCGCGGGTACGGCTGCGGCGCTCGCGGCCCTGAAGGGTGTGACGCCGCGTGCGCTCGACCGCAGCCTCCTGCAGAAGACGCTGCGGGATCAGAACGTCTATCTGGGTTAAGGGGAGGCGACCGATGATTTCCAGATATTTGATTCTATCAACGAGGACCTGAAAGATGAACGGAGCGCTGTTACTTCTCATCGCCGTTGCCTGTTTCCTGGGCGGCTATTTTCTTTACGCACGAAAGATCGAGCGGATTCTCGGCATCGACCCGTCCCGTCCGACGCCCGCGCACACGAAGAAGGACGGCATCGACTTCATTCCCGCGCATCCGACGGTTCTCTTCGGTCACCACTTCGCGGCCATCGCGGGCGCGGGTCCGATTGTGGGGCCTGTCCTTGCCGCGGAATTCGGCTGGGCGTCCGTCGCGCTCTGGATCATCCTCGGCTGCATCTTCATCGGCGCAGCGCACGACATGATTGCGCTCTTTCTTTCGATCCGCCACGGCGGCGAATCGATCGGCACCGTGATCGGCACGATCCTCGGCAAGCCCGGCAAGATCCTCTTTCTCCTCTTCAGCTGGTCGGCGCTCATCCTCGTGCTCGCCGAATTCACGCGCACGATTGCCGGGACGTTCGTCGCCGATCCGGCAATCGCGACGGCATCGCTCCTCTTCATCGCCGAGGCGGTTGTCTTCGGCCTTTGCGTCAACAAGTTCAAGCTCTCGGTCCTCTGGATGTCGCTCATCTTCGTGCCGCTCATGTTCGGCTTCGTCTGGATCGGCAACCTCTATCCGCTGGATCTCTGTGCGCTCTTCGGTTTTGCGCCCGAAACGACGCGGATGGTCTGGATTGTCGTGCTCCTCATCTACTGCTTCTTCGCCTCGACGTGTCCCGTCTGGATTCTCCTCCAGCCGCGCGACTACCTGAACGCCTATCTTCTCTACGCGATGATGGCGCTCGGCTTCATCGGCGTCTTCGTCGCGCATCCGACCTTGAACATCGATGCGTTCGCGGGCTTCGCGGCCGTCGGCAAGGCGGGTGTCACGGACTATCTCTTCCCGTTCCTCTTCGTGACCGTCGCCTGCGGCGCGTGCTCGGGCTTCCATGCGCTTGTCGCCTCGGGCACCTCGGCGAAGCAGCTTGACAGCGAGAAGGGCGTGCGTCCGATCGCCTACGGCGGCATGCTGCTCGAGGGTGTTCTCGCAATCATCGCGCTTATCGGCGTCGCGGGGGCGTACGCGAGCCAGGCCGACTACGTGACGGCCATTCAGTCCAACGAAGCGGTGACGCTCTTCGCGGGCTCGATCGCGGGCTTCTGCGTCAAGTTCTTCGCGTCCATCGGCATTCCCGAGTCGACGGGCACCCTGATCGCGAAGTCGTTCATCCTTCTTTCCGTCTCGGCCTTCCTGATGACGACCGTCGACGCCGGCACCCGCCTCGCCCGCTTCTCTTGGCAAGAACTTGTTGGGAATCGCAAGGTGGCGTCCAACATGTATGTGGGGACACTGATCGTCGTGCTTCTCGCGGCGGGGCTTTTGCTCGGCGCGTCGCAGACATCGAAGCAGCTCTGGACGATCTTTGCCTCCGCGAACCAGCTCCTCGCGGCGCTGACGCTTCTCGCGGCGACGCTCTGGTTCATGAAGAACCGCAAGCCGGCGTGGTTGACGGGGGTGCCGATGGTGCTGATGATGATCGTCTCGTCCATTGCGCTCGGGACGCTCCTCTACAAGAGCTTTGCGGCTGAGACGATCGACTGGGTGAAGGGCGGCGCGACGGGCTTTCTGCTGACGCTCGCCGTCGTCCTCGTCGTCTTTGCCATCCGTCAGGCGAAAGCCCTCGTGATCGTCGTGAGCGTTGGCGCGTGTCTGGCGTCGGGGTGCTCGTCGGATCAGGTCGTCGAGCGCGATGTCGTTATCTACGGCTCGTCGCCGGCGGCGCTCACCGCCGCGATCGAGGCGCAGGCCCTCGGCAAGACAGCGGTGATCGTCTCGCCGGAGACGCGGATTGGCGGACTTACCACGGGCGGTCTCGGCCAGACCGACATCGGCAACAAGACGGCGTTCGGTGGACTCGCGCTCCAGTTCTACAAGGACGTCGCCGCGTACTACAAGGACGACGCGAACTGGACGTACGAGAAGCGCACCGACTACCTGCCCGACGGCCAGTGCGCCGGCACGAAGGGCACCGATTCGATGTGGACGTTCGAGCCGTCCGTCGCGCTCAAGATTCTCGAGGGCTGGGAGAAGAAGCATGCGCTCGAGATTCGTCGCGGCGAATGGCTGGATCGGGGAAAGAAGGTTGAGGTTGAAGGTCGAGGTGGACAGCGGCGGATTGTTTCTTTTGTTGCGGAGAGTGGTCGGGTTTACAAGGGAAAGATGTTTGTTGACGCGACCTACGAAGGTGATCTCATGGCCGCGGCAGGCGTGAGCTACACGGTCGGACGCGAGGCGAATGCGGTCTATGGCGAGACGATTAGCGGCATCGAGACGAAGCTCGCGACGAATCACCAGCTCGAGAAGGGCATCGACCCGTATGTCGTCAAGGGCGATCCGTCGTCGGGACTCCTCCCCGGGATCGAACCGTATGATCCGAGCGAGAAGGATGGCGACGGCGACACGCGTGTGCAGGCCTACTGCTTCCGGATGTGTCTCACCGACGATCCGTCGAACCGCATCCCGTTCGTGAAGCCCGCGGGATACGATCCGCTCAATTACGAACTTCTCCTGCGCAATCTCGAGGCGATTCCTCAAGAGCGTTTCGCCGCGCATGCCAAGGACTACTGGGCCTACATGCCGTGGATCAACTCGCGCATGCCGAACCGCAAGACCGACACGAACAACCGCACGGGCGTCTCGACGGACTTCATCGGCGGCAACTGGGCGTGGCCGGAGGCGAGCTATGCCGAGCGTAAGGTGATCCTCAAGGCGCACCTCGACTGGCAGATGGGTTTGATGTGGACGCTCGCGAACGATCCGCGCGTCCCGGAGCCGATCCGTATGGAGGTCGCGAAGTGGGGTACGTGCCGTGATGAGTTTGCGGACGGTCTTGGCAACGGCTGGCAGAGCCAGCTTTACGTGCGCGAGGCGCGGCGTCTGGTCGGCGACACCGTCATGACCGAGCACCACTGCCGCGGGGCGCAACGCGTGACGCGTCCCGTCGCGATGGGCGCGTACGGCATGGACTCCCACAATGTGCGCCGCCATGTCGGGGCGGACGGCTTTGCGCACAATGAGGGCAATATCGAGGATTACAAGGGTCTCGACGGCAACCGTTTCCCGCCCTATGGCATCGACTACGGTGCGATCGTTCCGAAGAAGACGGAGTGCACGAACCTTTTTGTGCCGGTCTGCCTGTCGGCTTCGCACATGGCTTTCGGGTCGATCCGCATGGAGCCGGTCTTCTTCGCGCTCGGACAGTCCGCCGGTGCGGCCGCCGCGCTGTCGATTGATGCCGGGTGCGCCGTGCAGGATCTCCCGTACGAGACCCTTCAAGCCCGTCTTGTGACGGACGGCCAGGTCATCGGCCTCTAACACGGGAAACGGAATTTTACAGGCAGACAAAGATGGATAAGTTTAACGAAATCCGCTCCACAATGTTTCGGGGACGTCGGTTGCGGAAGTCGCCTGCTCTGAGGGACATGCTACGCGAGCATGAAGTGCGGGTTGCGGAGTTGATCTATCCGATCTTTGTGGTCGACGGGGACGATGTCGTCGAGGCTGTCCCGTCAATGCCGGGTGTGAACCGCTATTCGGTCGATCGGCTCGAGCCGCTCGTGGACGAGATCGTCGCACGCGGGATCAAGTGCGTTCTCCTCTTTGGCATTCCTGCGAAGAAAGACGCCGTCGGTTCAGGTGCGTCCGATCCGAACGGTGTCGTCTGCCGTGCGATTCGCACGATCAAGTTGCGCGCGCCGGAACTTGTCGTGATTGCGGACGTGTGCCTCTGCGAATACACCGATCACGGTCATTGCGGACTCGTCCACGAGGGCCGTGTCCTCAACGACGAGACGCTGCCGCAACTCGCGAAGGCGGCCGTCGCGTATGCCGCCGCGGGGGCGGACATCGTCGCGCCGAGCGACATGATGGACGGACGGGTCGCGGCGATTCGCGCGGCGCTGGACGCGGCGAAACTCGTCGAGACGCCGATCATGTCCTACAGCGCGAAGGCGGCCTCCGGCTATTATGGCCCGTTCCGTGACGCTGCGGCGAGCGCACCCGGGTTCGGCGATCGTCAGACCTATCAGATGGACGGCACGAACGGACGTGAGGCACTGCGTGAGATCGCGGCTGATCTCGCGGAGGGCGCCGATCTCGTCATCATCAAGCCCGCGCTCGCGTACATGGATGTTCTCAAGACCGCGTCCGAGCGGTTCGACGTGCCGCTTGTCGCGTACAACGTGAGTGGCGAATATGCGATGGTCAAGGCTGCCGCGGCGAACGGCTGGCTCGACGAGCGGCGGATCGTCCTCGAGAATCTGCGCGGACTCAAACGGGCCGGGGCTCAGCTCATCATCACCTACCACGCCCTCGACGCCGCGCGTTGGATCAAGGAGGTTTGATGACGACGAATGAAGCACTCTTCGCGGCAGCGAAGCGGCGGATGCCGGGCGGGGTGAACTCGCCCGTGCGGGCGTGTTTGCGCGTGGGCGTCGCACCGCGGTTCGTGGCGGCGGCGAAGGGAAGCCATCTTTTGGACGTCGAGGGCAATGACTACATTGACTATGTCGGCTCGTGGGGGCCCGCGATCCTTGGCCATGCGCACCCAGCCGTCGTCGCGGCGGTGCAGGAGGCGTGCTTGAAGGGTCTCACCTACGGCGCACCGACCGCCCGCGAGACGGAACTCGCCGAGTGCGTGCGCACGTTGATGCCGTCGTTGGAAAAACTGCGGATGGTCTCCTCGGGCACGGAGGCCGTGATGAGCGCGATCCGCGTCGCGCGGGGCTTCACGGGCCGCGATGACATCATCAAGTTCGCGAGCTGCTATCACGGACACTCCGACGGCATGCTCGTCAAGGCTGGTTCGGGCGCACTAACGCAGGGCGAGCCCGATTCGGCGGGCGTGCCGGCCGATGTCGCGAAGCATACGCTCGTCGCGGAATACAACGACCTCGCCTCCGTCGAGGCGCTCTTCGCCGCGCACACGGGGAGCGTCGCCGCGGTCATCGTCGAGCCGGTCGCCGCGAACAACGGCGTCATCCTGCCCGCGCCCGGCTTCCTCGAGGGACTCCGTGTGCTCACAACGCGCTACGGGGTGCTACTCATCTTCGACGAGGTCATCACGGGTTTCCGTCTCGCGGCGGGCGGCGCACAGGCCTATTACGGCGTGACGCCCGACCTGACGACGCTCGGCAAGATCGTTGGCGGGGGACTCCCGGCGGCGGTGTACGGAGGACGCGCGGACGTGATGGACGAAGTTTCGCCGGACGGTCCCGTCTATCAGGCGGGCACGCTCTCGGGCAATCCGCTCGCGACGGCGGCCGGCGTGACGACGCTCAAACTTTTGGCGGCTGATCCTGCGATCTATACGCGTCTCGCAGCGAAGGGCGCGTTTCTCGCCGATGGCCTCGCGCGGGCGGGCGGCGATCTCATCACGGTCACGCAGGTCGGCTCGCTCCTCGGCATCGACTGGCACGGCAACGACGCGCGCTTTGCCGCGTTCTACCGATTCTTGCTCGACCGCGGCATCTACATGGCGCCGTCCCCTTACGAGGCGCTTTTCGTTTCCGACGCCCACACGCAGGACGAGCTCGAGCGGACGGTTGCGGTCGTGCGCGAGTTCTTCGCGAAGGAGTGCGCGTAAATGGGCTTTGGCTACCGAGGCGAAAGTTGGAAGACGCTGGGCGCTGCGTTTCACGAGGCGGAGGTCGATCTGGGTCCGCTCGATTTCGAGCAGTATATGGTACTCTCGACGTGTAATCGCAAAGAAGTCTTCTTCTATCGTCGGGAGGACTTGAGACTTCCGACTTGCGACGCCCGGGAGACAAGGGGGGCGTGGGAGGCGTTGGCGTATTTGTTTCGAATCGCGGCGGGGCTGGAGTCGATGGTGCTGGGTGAGTATCAGATCCTCGGACAGATCAAGGACGCCTATGCTGCGGCGCGCACCGAGGGACACGTCGGCAAGGAACTTGATCGCATCTTGCGGGACGCGATCACCTGTGCGAAGCGCGTGAAGACCGAGCTCGACCTCGGGGCCGTTCCGCCGTCGGTCTGCCGTGCGGGAATGGACGAAGTCGAGCGTCGGCTCGGCTGCCGCGGGAAGCGCGTCTTCGTGATCGGCAGCGGACGGACTGGATCGCTCGCCGCCGAACTTGCGGCCGAACGCGGCGCGGCGGCGCTCGCGATCTGCAATCGGAGTCCCGAACGCGCGGCAGATCTCGCCCAGCGACTCGGGGCACGGCTTGTCCCTTACGACTCGCGGTACATGGAAATCGCCCAAAGCGATATCGTTGTGTCGGCGACGGCCTCGCCGCATACGGTTGTCGCGGCGGACCGCCTCGCGCTCACGAAGCCGACGCTCTTTCTCGACCTCGCCTCGCCGCGCGATGTGGACCCGCGTGTCGCAGACGATCCGCAGGCGATGCTCATCAGTCTCGAGACAATCGGCGAACTCGCCCAAGGCGACCACACCGAACGCGCGGCGCTTCTCGCGAAGGGCCTGCGGATCGTGGAAGAATCGGTGGCGAAAACGGAGGCATGGCTTAAGGCTTTGTCACGCGCCTAAGATGGATGTTTCCACCCCAAAAACTCCGCCCCGAACCGGCGGAGTTTTTGCTATAATTCGCAATGTTGATGCGAGGCACGCAAGTGAATCGCCGAGACAAGACATAAACTAAGTTGTGACAATTTACGCGATCAGGGGAAAGGAGAAGGCAATGAGCTATACGCTGACGATTGATGCGCCGCAGGATGCGGTGTCGTTTGCGACGCGCAATGGAACTCGTTCGAGTGCTGAGCTTGGCGCTCTTTTTGTCGCTTTCCTTGTCGAGAAGATGGGTTATGTCGCGGATAAGGTCGACAATCCGTTCGAGCAGTTTTGCGGAATCTGGGATGAGAATCAGTTTGCCGAATTTCAAGATGCAACCCGTCGTACGGTTGTGCCGGGAGATTGGCAGTGAAGCGTATTGTGATTGACACAAATGTCTATTCGTTCCTGTTGCGAGGGCGGATGGATATCGCTCAATTCCTCTCGACTTATGATACTGTACTCGTTCCTGTGGTAGTGTTAGGAGAACTCGAAGCGGGGTTTAGGAAGGGATCTCGGTATGAGCAGAATAAGACTGCGCTTGAGAAGTTCCTCTCTGTTTCGAGTGTTCGGGCTTTGGATGTCACAAGTGCTGCGGCAGAGACATACGGGCGAATCTACACAGAGTTAAAAGCTATTGGCGCAATGATTCCAATCAACGATGTTTGGATCGCCGCGTAAGCGATGTCAGAGAACGCCCCGTTGGTGACGTTTGATGCGCATTTCCGCAAGATCAATGGGTTGGACTTGATTCTCAAGGAAGTTTGATTCAATCCGGCAGTATGCGCACTTCCAAAAAACTCCGCCCCGAATCGGCGGAGTTTTTGGTATAATTCGTCTTGTTGACGCGAGGCACGCAAGTGAATCGCCGAGACAAGACATAAACGCTGCAAAGCAATCGTCTTGAGAAACCTGAGAAATTTCTGATGTGACGATACTGATGCAGAGCAACACGCACACACTTGCGTGCCTCTCTTCGTATTTCACATCAGGCTTTCTCAGGGCCTCTCAAGAGATCGGAGAGAGGCCGTTTCTTTCTGCACGATTGTTCGCGGCAGAAATTACGAAGGAGATTGTCGTGAATAAACTTGTTGCTTGTGTCGCGGTTTTTCCGTTGGCGGTAATGGCTGATACTGTGCTTATCTCGAACTCACCGTCTGTTGTTCGCAATGCTGAACTCCGTGAGGCGATCCGACAGGATTCAACCTGGACGAGCGAGAATATTCAAGCGAATCCGTATCTTTTCCTTCAGGATCAGATTGCGAATTGCGACAAGTTGAAGTCTAAGATCGAAGTTCAGAACATCACCTTGGTTCGTATGGAGAAGAAGGCTATGCGGATGGCAGAAGATGCAACGAGTACGCAGAGTCGATACGAAAACTTTCTCAAGAAAGCCAAAGCTGCGTACAAGGCTGCGAACGGGCAGTGGCCGGTGTCTGTCAACGGCTATGACCTTGATGAGGACGAACTCAATGACAAAATCGCCGATGCGATGGAGCGTGTTGAGCTCGCCAAGAAGGAGTACAAGGACAATACGGCAATCGCCAAGAAGGTGTCCATCCGTAAGAGCGTTCTGAAGACGAAGAAGCGAGAACTGGTATCCTTGCGGATGAAGCTGGTTCAGCAGGCCGAGCAGGTGAAGATGAATGCGGCACTTGCGGAGATTAATTCGCTAAATGATGTCCTCGGTACGATTCAGGATATGATGATTGAAATTGATGAGGATCCGACTAAATTTTCTATCGAAGATCTGACGGCGGAAGATCCAAATGCCAGGCGGAACAAGAAGGTAAATAGTTTCTTGAATGACTAGAGAAAGACTGATTGATGAATAAGAATGTTGTTCTGTTGTCGTGCATCGTATTGTTTGTATCGCTTTGTGGGTGCATTAGCGCTGAGCGTAAAGATGAGTATGCGGCATGGCAGGCAAGTGATGATGGAGAGGCGAATGTTTCGTTAGAGGGCTTTACAGCTAAGTACCAAAACGGTTGGCGCGAGCGGGCAGAGGCGAGGCGGTCGGAGAAGATGCGACTTGCCATGCGGACCGCTCTTTATGAAAAGACGGTTGAACATGATCTGGCAGCCATCAAGAAGTGTTATTCCGAGGGTTATCGGTATGAGAATCCATTTCTCGGGGGTCGCAGACGTAATCGCGATGAAAAGGCCGACTGGCTGGCGAAGTGGTCATCGCCTCGGCTGGGCATGTCAGAATCGGATGCGCTGGCGGGCGAAGCGTTGCTGTCGGAATTTGGTACGAAATATTTGCCGAACGCTTATGCCAACTACGAGAAGAAACGTGATGCTTTAGTTGAACTTCAGCAGATCTTCAACGAAGAGTTCTCAGAACCTTGGATGATTAAGTCTACGGATCCAAGGTGGAATTCATTCAACAAGGTTCTTGAGAAATTTGTGAAGGCACGTACTGAGTGTTTCATTTGCCATGACGAACTTTGCCATTATTGGCTTTTGAGTCGTTTCGGCGTTTTGTCCGACAAGGACTTCGCACAGATTGATACGCAGCGACTTGCCGTTCGACTGCTCCCTGAAAATGTCGAACGGGCTGGATATACACTCCTGGAGATGAATCCGATGGAGGGCAAGATATCCGATTTCGCTGTTAAGTATGCGCCAGAATCGAACGCCATTTATCAGAAGATGGGGCGTGAATTCAAGGAGCTCGACGCGCTACTTTCCGAGGTGTTTAAGCAACACATTCAGATGGATGATGTGCGTTATAGCCGCGTGCTCGCGGCAGCCGTTGCTAAGCGCAATGATTTGGTTCGCGAGATGAATGCGCTTTCCCGGCAATTGCAAGCCTGGTATATGGATCATAGGACGATGGAGAAATCCGCGGAAGATGTCTGCACGTGTGATGTGGCCATGGGTAAGCAGCTCAAGGCGTTTGTTGATGCGCTTCCGTCGTATATCAAAGACCATGCACTCGGGCCGATCATCGCCAATTCGGAGATGATTGCGATTCCTGGACAGCGTTATCAGATGCAGCGGACGGAAGTAACACAACTTCAGTGGATGGCTGTCATGGGGAGTAACCCCTCAGACTATCGTGGACCTGACCGCCCGGTGGAGAATATTTCCTGGAAGGACTGTCAGGAATTTATCAGGTGTGTTAGTCAGATGGATGGCCGTAGATATCGTTTGCCGAATGAAAAAGAGTGGGAAACAGCCTGCCACGCAGGAGGTATAACCGATATGGGGAGCCGAACATGGAGGTACAGTTATAACCGAGAAGAGCGGGGTATACAAGCTGTGGGATTGAAGGAACCGAATGCCTGGGGGCTTTTCGATATGAATGACAATGTGTGGGAGTGGTGTGAAGACCGGAGTGAGGTTGGTAGTTCGGAGCGTGTGTATCGTCGTGGAGGGTGGCGTAATCACGCGAGTTGTCTTGCTGAGTCTTATCGTGACTACGCCAGCCCGTTTTACAGAAGTGAGTACCTCGGTTTTCGCCTGGCAGTCTCGCAGGATTAGACTATCTCATAAGAGATGTCTGATTTTCCTGAATTATGATGATTGCGAACCCAGTGAATCTTGTCTGCTCAATCTTGTCGCAAAGTAAAGTTGTATTTGGTCGAGGGGATATGGAGGTTTGCTTTAAATGATAATTGAAAACGCACAAAGTTGAGGCCGTGCCATGAATCTTTTGGGTGGCCTTTGTATGGTGGGACTCCTGATCTTTCTTTGCAACGGCTGTTCGGAGCATCGTAAAGCTGATGAGATGCCAGAGAAAAGGGAAACGCCGACCTCCAGGCTGCACGAAGAAATGTGTTGTGCCTCGACGGGAGTGGTAAAGATAGTTAAACTGCCGGGTGGAGAGAAATTAGAACTTGTTTATTGTCCGCCAGGCGAGTTCTATATGGGTAGCCCGATGCTGGAAGCTGGCCGTGGTGAAAACGAGAGTTTGCATCGAGTGAGAGTGACGAAGGGGTTCTGGATTGGCAAGTATGAGGTTACTCAGGCGCAGTGGCGGAGTGTAATGAAAGACAATCCTTCAAATTTCAAGGGTGATTCTCTCCCCGTTGAGAGAGTTTCCTGGAGTGCCTGTCAGGACTTCTTATCTAAGGCGGGAACAGGCTTTCGCTTGCCGACAGAGAGCGAATGGGAGTATGCGTGTCGGGCAGGTTCATCTGGACCGTATGCGGGGACGGGAAAGATAGATGAAATGGGGTGGTGTTCTGAGGATTCGGGAAGTGTGACTCATTGTGTTGGATGTAAAAGTGCTAATGCCTGGGGGATTTATGATATGCATGGTAATGTCTGGGAGTGGTGTCAGGATTGTTATGAGGATTGTTTAGGAGAAGAAATAATTGACCGCATGGGATGCTCAACTGGCGATTTTCGAGTTTTTCGTGGTGGTGGCTGGAGTGGTAATAGCTTCTATAGTCGCTCTGCGGCTCGCAATAGAGGACTCCCAAATTCTAGTGCATGCGATTTAGGTTTCCGTGTTGCGGTTTCACAAGAATGAATATCGCGTCCCGCTTTGCGGGTGTTGTGTTTTGACTGCGACGCGACAGGAGTGTCGCGTCCCCCGTTGGGGTGGGCGTTGTGCGCGTGAAAGATGGATGTTGCTCGGGGATCGTTTAGTTCCAGATAGTGTCGTCGGATGAGACGAGCATTCGCGAATGGCGAATGGAGAGAACGCGCACTTCGTTCTCGACAACTTCGTAGACAATGCGATACGGTAGGCAGAATGTCTGGCGGAGGTTGTCAAGGTTTTCGGGGATGGTGGTGAAGCATGCAACTGGAATATTGCGGCCGTTTAGGGGAAAGTCGTCTAGTGTCTCGACGGCCTTGGCGATTTTACCATTCCAGCGAAATGCGTCTTCCGCGGATTGTTCAAAGCGAATCGTCGCAAGGATGCTGCGCAACAATTCTTTGGCGTGGGGCGACCAGGCGGTCATGATTGGTGGCCTTCTTCGCGCATCCATCCGCGAATCATCTCATTCATTTCCTGCGTGACTTGCTTGTGTGGGATGCCTTTGCCCTCGGCGAATTCGCGCCGGGAAATCTCGACATCGCGTGAAAGTTGTTCGCGTTCGCGCCATCGCGCGAGTTCGTCTTGCTCGGCTTCGTATTCACGAATGTTCATGACGACAGTTGTGACATGACCGTTCTGGGTGACGAAGAGCGGGCGCCGCGTGCGTTCTGTGCGGTTGATGCAGTCCGCCAAGGTGCGTCGGTACGTTGAGAATGAAAGGACGTCTTCGCTCATTCGGGGTGCTGTTGCTGTCATGGGAGATTCTCCTTCGTGTGCTCGATAGTGTACCATATCGTGTACGGAATTCCAAGAGGGCGGACTGAAGTTCCCCCCATTGTTTCGAACGCTAGCGAGCCACTTCGCGACGAAGCGGTTTTTGGCCGTCTCTGAGAGGCCCGTTTATGGGACTTGGCGTCTTATGGAGTCTGCAAAGACTGATCTCACCCCGACAGATCGAGGTTTAGCAGCATCTGTCTATCCTCAACCTCGGTTTCTTCAGGCATCATGACTTTCCTCCCTCCGCCGCGCGCAAAAACTCGTTTCAGACCGCTTGCGAGCGCATAGTAGAGAAAACCTCCAAGTTGTCCCATTCGTTGCGACATGTCGATTACAGACTCGACCTGGTATTGCCTCAAGCCGAACCGGGATAACACCATATTCGATTGTGAAACTACGCATTTATGAGACTACTAAGGGGGCTACTCAAGTATATATATACATTAGGAGGGTTGTTTTCCAATAATTCAATGATTTGCCGAATGAAAATTATTACCGAATGGAGTTTAAGTGCACGCGCTGGTCAGGTGTTAAACGGGCAATTTTGGTATAATTTCCCGTGGTGATGAAAGAGAACGAAAATCAGATTGTCGTTTGCCAGCCGGATGAGGTTATGCGGCTGGAGATGCGGTTTGTGGACGGGACGGTCGCTAAAACGGAGGCGTGGCTCAATGCATTATAAGATCGGCAGTCGGGGATCGCAGCTGGCGCTTATTCAGGCCGAGTTTGTGAAGACGCGGCTCGCGGCGGCGTATCCGGGGGATTCGTTCGAGATCGTCGTTCTCTCGTCTCGCGGCGATCGCGATCAGACGAAACCGCTGGAGGCGCTCGGCGCGGGGGCGTTCGTGCGCGATCTTGAGGACCGGCTTCTCGCGGGCGAAGTCGACTTGCTCGTCCACAGCATGAAAGACCTTCCGGCGGCGGAGCCCGAGGGACTCGTTCTCGCAAAGGCGTGGACACGCGCTGATCCGCGCGATGCGCTCGTCTCGCGCGAGGGGAAGACGCTCGACGAACTGCCGCGTGGCGCAGTCGTCGCGACGGGGAGCGTTCGGCGCACGCACTTCCTCCGCGAGCGGCGTCCCGACCTCAAATTCGTCCCCATCCGCGGCAATGTCGACACGCGGCTTAAAAAACTCTTCAACTCCACCGTCGTCAACCTCAACCTCCAACCTCAACCTCTTGACGCCCTCGTCCTCGCCTGTGCGGGACTGGACCGGCTTGGGCGGAGCGACGTCATCACGGAGCGGCTTGATCCGATGTGGATGATTCCCGCGCCGAATCAGGGACAGCTCGCGATTGAGGTGCGTGCGTCCGACGCCGAACTCAAGGCAAAGATCGATGCGCTCGGCGACGACGCGGCCGAGCGGGTGGCGCAGGCCGAGCGCGCGTATCTCCGCACGACGGGCGCGACGTGTCGTGATGCGGTCGCCGCGTATGCGACGCTTGAGGACGGCGAACTGCGCCTCACGAGTTTCTTCGAAAAGACCGAGCCACCTAAGGTGACGCTCGTCGGTGCGGGTCCGGGCGATCCTGGGCTGATCACGGTGAAGGGACTCGCGGCCATTCGTGCGGCCGACGCCATCGTCTACGACCGTCTCGTTTCCAAGGAACTCCTCAAGGAAGCCTCGCCGACCTGCGAACTCCACAACGTCGGAAAAACACCACTCTCCAACTCCGCCTCGCAAGACGACATCAATGCGCTTCTCGCCCAACTTGCCTCGCGCCATCGGCGAGTCGTGCGGCTGAAGGGTGGGGACGCGTTTGTCTTTGGACGCGGCGGCGAGGAGATCGCGTATCTGCGCGAACACGGGATCGCCTGTGAGACGATTCCGGGCGTGACTTCGGCGGTGGCCGTTCCCGAGGCGGCGGGGATTCCGGTCACGCATCGTGGCGTCGCGACGTCGTTTCGCGTGATCACGGCGCACGGGGCGAATTTTTCGGCGACCGACCTGGATTACGCATCGATGCGCGATCCGAAGACGACGCTCGTCTTTCTGATGGGCTTCGCGCAGCTCGCCGAGATCGCGTCCGGGCTTATCGCCGCGGGACGCGCACCGTCAACCCCCGCGGCCGTGATCGCCGAGGGGACGACCGCAGCACAGCGCGAGGTGCGCGGTCCGTTGGAGACGATCGCCGCGGCGGCGACGGAGGCTGGATTCGCCGCGCCTGCGGTCGTTGTTGTCGGAGACGTCGTCGCCTTCGGGCGGCGCTGTCTTGTTGCGAAGGTGGGGGGCGCGCCCTCGGCATTGGCCGAACGGCTGCGAGCGGCTGGCGCGGACGTCACCGAGGTGACCGTCGGTCGGATCCGTCCCTTGCCGGGCGCAGTGACGGTCGCGCAGTTCGTGGCGGCGGACTGGCTCGTCGCGACGAGTGCGAACGCGCTGCGGGCGCTCGATGCTGAACTGCTCTCGTGCGCGGCAAAGCCGAAGGTCGCGGCGATTGGTCCAACGACGGCAGCTGCGGCGGAGCACCTGGGCTTTACGATTGCGCTTGTCGCGTCCGCTGCGAACTCGGCGACACTCCTTTGTGAACTCGCGGCGGTGGTGCATCCGACAGATTCCGTTCTTCGGCTTTTGCCCGAGGGGGTGCCTGATTCGCTGGCGGCGCTCGGTGAGCGTTGTCGCTACGCGGCCATCGCCAATTATGTCAATGATCCGGTCGACGCGCCGCCGGTGGAGGCGGGCGCGTTTGACGAGATATACTGGACATCGCCGTCGTGTCGTCGGCGCATCAATGTGAAATGAACATGAAAGAATTGATTCGTACCTTACCGGAACTGACGGCGGCTTGCGAACAGGTCCGGGCGTCGGGGATTCTCGCGCTGGATACGGAGTTTGTTTGGCGAAGCACCTATCGTCCGCGCCTGGGCATTGTGCAGATGGGCTGCGGCGGAGAGGCCAGTTGGGCGGTGGACGTGATGCAGGGGTTCGATCCCGCCCCGCTCGCGGAACTGATCGCCGATCCAAGCGTCGTCAAGATCCTGCACGATGCGCGGCAGGATTTGCAGCACCTTCATCATTACTGCGGCGCGTTGCCGCAGAATGTCTTCGACACACAGCTGGCGGCGGCGTTCGCGGGATTCCCGCAGGGCATTGGGCTACAGAAGCTTCTCTTTGAGGCGCTGGATGTTGGGCTTCCCAAGACCGAGACGTGCACGGACTGGACGCAGCGTCCGCTCTCCGAGGCGCAAGTCCGCTACGCGCTCGATGACGTTCGTTACCTGCCGGCGTTGCGCGAGGAGCTCTTAAAGCGGACGGACGGACTCGGCACGCGGGCGTGGCTTGAGGAAGAGCTTGGGAAGTACGATGATCCGGAGCTCTATGCGGACTACGATCCCGAAGAGGGCTGGAAGAAAATCCGACTCCGCCGGGCGCGGCTCGATGCGCATGGGTTGGCCGTCCTGAAGTCCTTGGCTGCGGCGCGCGAAGAGCTGGCGAAAGAATGGGACCTGCTGCGCAATTGGCTGGGGGAGGACGAGTCGCTCGTCTTCCTCGCCGAGACGCGCGATGCGCAGCGGCTCCGGCATCGGCTGAGTCACGGACAGGGTGCGCTTGTGAAGTCCCGTTACGCGGCGGCGATTGCGGCGGCCGAGGCCCTGCCCGCGGAGGAATGTCCCGAAAATCCGCATCGCCGCTACATCAGCGAGGTTCTGGACGCAGCAGATGCGGCGCTTGACTGGCTGAATGTAAGGGCCGAGGAGATCCACGTTGCGCCGACGATGATCGCGAACCGTGCGACGGTGACGGCGTTCGTGGACGACGTGAACGACGAAAGCAATCCTCTGGCAACCGGCTGGCGGTGGGAGGCTGTTGGCGCCGACATGGCCGAGAAGTTCGGCGTCGAGTAAGCGCAATGACGACAATCCTTTACGTCTATGAGCAAAAATTCCGGGCCTGGCGGCGGCGGTTGGCGGGGCTCTATCGCGTCGCAGCCGGGATCGCTCAAAACAATCGTCGCGACGACCCCGACTCCGAAGGGACTCGTCAAGCTCGACCTGACCTTCGGCCAGAAGGGTCCCCACGGCGTGGTGACGCTGCCGGAAGGCCTCCCGGGAACTTTCGTCTGGGGCTCTCGTCGTACGCCGCTCGTGCCGGGCGAAAACAAGATCGCGTTCCCGCGTTCGCCGTCGTCTTGACGTGCGGCAGGGTGTTTTGATAAACTACTGTTCCGTAAACCACGGTTTCGTAAATGGTGGTTTACGAAACGGAGTGTTATGAAGTTCTACGACCGCGAGAAAGAAATCCTGTTTTTGGAAGAGGTGCAGGAAAAGGCGAAGAAACGCGCTTGTTTTACGATTCTCAAGGGGCGTCGGCGCGTCGGTAAGACATCGCTGCTCGAGAAAGCCTATCGCGGAGGTGATTATCTTTATTTCTTTGTCGCACGCAAGAACGAAGCCGATTTGTGTCTTGATTTCCAGGCTGAGGTCGAACGCTATTTCGGAATTTCGCTTCCCGGGCAGATTGCGACGGTTGAAGCTTTGTTTCGGTATTTGATGGAACTTTCCGTGCGGGAACACTTTACGCTCGTCATCGACGAGTTTCAGGAGTTCCTTCGGGTTAATCCGTCCATTTACAGCACGATGCAGCGTGATTGGGATCTTTACAAGGGGAAATCGCGTCTCAATCTCGTTGTCTGCGGAAGTATCAATCGCCTGATGGAACAGATTTTCGCGGCTGACCAGCCGCTTTACGGCCGTTCGACGGGCGATTTTCGATTGAATCCGTTCACGACTGCGACGTTAAAGACAATCCTGAAGGAGCATGGCGTCGGACGCGATCCGGAGACCTTGTTGGCGCTGTGGACTTTTACGGGTGGCGTTGCGAAGTATGTGGAGCAGCTTGTGGATGCAGCTGCATTTTCACTGGAGGACATGGTTGGCTCCTTGATTTCAGAATCGTCGCCGATTCTCAATGAGGGAAAGGTTCTGCTGGTCGAAGAGTTCCGCAAGGATTACGGGACCTATTTTTCAATCCTTTCGCTCATTGCCTCCGGGCGGACAAGCCGAAGCGAAATCGAGAATGTCATCGGCAGTGATGTCGGGGGATATTTGACGAAGCTTTGCGATGACTATTCGGTTGTTGCCAAGAAGACGCCCTTCGGAAGCGATGCGTCGCGCCGGAATATGCTTTATCAGATTGACGATTGCTTTCTCCGCTTTTGGTTTCGTTTTGTCTATCGTTATCAGTCGGCACTTGAACTCAAGGCCTACGATCGGCTGCGGAGTCTGATCCTGCGGGACTATCCCGTCTTCTCGGGAATTGCCCTTGAGCAGTATTTTCGCATGAAGCTCGCGGAATCGGGCAAATGGACGGCGATCGGCAACTGGTATGACCGTAAGGGCGAGAATGAAATCGACATCGTGGCCGTCGACGATCTCGAGAAGCGAATCCTCTTTGCCGAAGTGAAGCGCAATCCCGAGAAGATCAATCCGCAGGTTCTTAAGACGCGTGCACAGGCCTTTCTGCGAGCTACTCCGAAATATGCCGACTATGTGCCGGCGTTCGCAGGATATTCGATAGAAGACATGTAGAATTCGCAGATAGGCCTCGGGTGGTCTTGAATTTACGGGGCCGAGTTGTACGAAAAACGTACGAAAGGCGTTTGGTGACAATTACCGGGCTGTGCCGGGCAGGAATCTCATCCGAATCAAGGAGGCGAAATGAAGAAACTCGTATTGGCAGTTGCCGCGATTGCGGCCGGCGCGTCGATGCTCGCGTTTGCGGCGGCGCCGGAATTTGAAAAGGCTGTTGCGGACGCGGCGAAGCTGCCGCATCCTCGGCTCTTCGCGTCGGCGGATGACTTTGAGGCGGCGAAGGCGTATTTGCGCGAGTCTGGTACGCCGAATGCGTATGCCGCGCAGCGCGTACTCGCGCGGGCGGACGATCTTCTCGGCAAGCCTGTGCTGACGCGCGAACAGATCGGCCGGCGACTTCTGGGCGTCTCGCGCAAGGCGCTCTATCGCCTCTCGCATCTCGCAATGGCGTACCGCCTGACGGGCGAGCGCAAGTACTTGGAGCGTGGCGAGCGCGAGCTGAAGGCCGTGTGCGCGTTCTCGGACTGGAATCCCTCGCACTTCCTCGACGTTGGCGAGATGACGCTCGCCGTCGCGATTGGCTACGACTGGCTGTATGACGGACTCTCCGCCGCGTCGCGCGACGAAATCGCTGCGGGGCTCAACCGTCTTGGCCTTCAGGTCGGCCTTCAGCCGCTCGGCTGGAAGAAGATGACGAATAATTGGGGACAGGTCTGCCGCGGCGGTCTCATCGGGGCGGCGCTCGCGCTGGGCGAGCGGCATCCCGAAGACGCGGCGAACATGCTCGAGGAGTGCGTCAAGGGGCTTCCGAAGTCGATGGCGGTCCTGGCGCCGAACGGCTGCTATCCGGAAGGTCCCGGCTACTGGCACTACGGCATGAGCTACAACGTCTTCGCGATCGCCCTGCTCGAGCACACGTGCGGCACGGACTTCGGTCTCTGCGATCAGCCCGGCTTCCGGGCAGCGGGGATGTATCCGGTGATGGTGACGGGTCCCTCGGGACGTACGGTCGGCACCTCCGACACGTCCGACAAGCGCGGCGAGAACACGGTCCTCTGGTGGTTCGCGAAGCGTTTCGGGAATCCCTCCGTCATCGGCGAGAAGGAAATCTATGCACTTCGCGCACCGCATCGGAAGGGTGCGGAAGGCTGGTTGCCGCCGCTCGAGGTGCTGTGGGCCGATCCGACGATCACGAAGGCTTCCGGCGACAAACTGCCGCTCGTCTGGAATCCGGGCGCAGTTGTCACTTGGCAGATGATCACACGCGCGCAGGCAACAGCCCAAGGCAACGTTCTGACGCTGACGGACGGCGGGAAGACCCTTCGTGTGACGGCTCCCACGGCGGTCGAGTGGAAAATCGCCCCCGCCGAAGGTCCGCATCCGCTCAACACGCCGAACGGCGGCGCGCAGCAGGTCTCCTTCTCGATGATTGCACCGGAATCTGGCGAACAGGTCATTTCCGTCAGTTTCGCTTTGTTGCGTTGACAAGAGAGCGCAATTCAGTGTATAATATGCGCAAATGGCTGGTTCGGAAACGGCAGTTTGTGATTGTATTTTGATTATATGAAGTTTTTTGGTAGAGATAGTGAGATCAAAGAGCTCCGTAAGATTCGGGAGGTCTCGCGTGAGGCCGCGCGGTTTACGGTGTTGACGGGGCGGCGGCGTGTGGGCAAGACGGAGCTTGTCAAACAGGCTTATGCGGACGAGTCCTATATCTACTTCTATGTTTCCCGAAAGACCCAGGTCAATCTTTGTGCAGAGTTCAAGGAGATTGCCGAGAAGGTTCTGGGACGTGCCGTGCCGGGACGCATCGAACGGTTTTCGGAAATCTTCCGCTTCATTTGCGAAGAGGCGTGTGCGCGTCCATTAACCTTGGTGATTGACGAGTTTCAGGATTTCATGAAGGTTGATGAATCGATTTTCAGCGAGATTTCTCGTGACTGGGATGCGTTTCATTCTCGGGCAAAGCTGAACCTTGTCGTTAGCGGTAGCATCAATCGCCTGATGAGCCAGATCTTCGAGGATCGCGAGGCTCCGCTTTACGGACGCAATACGGGGCGGATCAAGTTGGCGCCGTTCTCTGTGCCTGTCATGAAGGAGATTCTGACCTTTCACAATCCCTCCTATACGAATGAAGATTTGCTGGCGCTTTGGACCTTTACGGGTGGCGTCGCCCGTTATGTGGCGTTGCTGATGGATGCAAGGGCTGTGACGAAAGAGGGTATGATTGCCGAAATCGTGCGTCCGAACTCGGCCTTCTTTGATGAAGGCAAGGTTGTTCTCATTGAAGAGTTTGGCAAGGACTATGCGACCTACTTCACGATCCTTTCCGCGATTGCGGCGGGAAAGACGTCCCGCGATCGCATTGAGACGGCGTGCGGTAGCGAGGTCAGTGGCTATCTGACCAAACTGGAACGCCACTATGCGCTCATCGCGAAGAAGCAGCCGATCTTCGAGGCAAACGAGCGGAAGAATTGCCTGTATCGAATCGATGACTGCTTCTTTAGATTCTGGTTTCGTTTCATCTTCAAGTACGGGTATCTTCTGGAGGTGGAGATGTTCGACGAGTTAAAGGGACTTGTCGAGCGGGATTACGATGTCTTTTCAGGGCAGGCGCTGGAGGATTACTTCCGGCAAAAGTCGATTGGCGAGCATCGCTACTCTCGCCTTGGCGGTTGGTGGGATCGTAAGGGGGAGAATGAAATTGATTGCGTGGGCGAGAACGAATTTAACGACACCTTGGAATTTGTCGAGATCAAGCGCGATGCCGATCGGATCAAGCTTGATGTCTTGCGGGTGAAAGCCGAGGCGTTCTTCGAGAAGAACCCGGAAAAACGGTCGCGCACCGTCTCTTATCGTAGCTTCTCGATAAAAGACATGTAGCGTTTCCTTCAAGGTGGAGGAGTGACAGATGATGAATCGTGTGTTGATGATTGGAGTGGTGGGCTTGTCCGGTCTTGCTCTGGCGGCGACGCCGGAGCTGAAGGTTCATCCCGAGGGCCGTTACCTGATGACGGGAAAGGGCGAACCGTTCTTCTGGCTGGGGGATACGGCGTGGGAGCTCTTCCACCGACTCGACCGCGAGGAAGCGGTTCGCTATCTCGACAACCGCGCACGGCTGGGCTTCACGGTCGTGCAGGCGGTGGCGATTGCGGAGCTCGACGGCGTCAATGTG
This sequence comes from uncultured Verrucomicrobiota bacterium, assembly GCA_945834475.1. GTDB lineage: Bacteria > Verrucomicrobiota > Kiritimatiellia > RFP12 > UBA1067 > UBA1067. The sequence goes on along the minus strand of CAMAHK010000005.1, from coordinate 33,478 downwards.
CCGAATGCGTACGGACACAAGCCGTTCGGCTTTGCGAAGGGTGCGAAGGATCCCGAGCCGATCGTTGTGGAAGGGCCGGACAACGACTACTGGGACCATGTCGACTTCATTGTGAAGGCGACGGAACGCGCCGCGCCCGGTTCGTATGCGGTGACGATCGATGAGAAGGGGCGTGGAATCGACTGTGAGGTCGCGGCCCTTGCGCATTCGGCCGCGTATCGTTTCCGCGTGCCGACGGACGCGCAGTCCGTGAAGCTTCTCCTCGACCTCGACTGGGGTATTTCGAATCCCGGGAGCGGCGACTGCTGGGGCAAGTACGTGATTTCGTCCACCTGCGATTTCCCGACGCCGACGACGGTGACAGGGTCGCGCAAGATGTGGATCTGGAACGGCTACGAGATTCACTTTGCGCTTGAGCTCTCGACGCCTGTGCGCGGCGTGCGGCAGGTCCGGGCGGGGGACGGTCTGCGGGGAGACATCTACGAACTCGATTTGGGGACTGTCCCCTCGGGCGTTAGCTTGAAGGCGACCAGGTGATCCCCGTGGACTTTGTTGTGAAAGATTGTGGCAGGTGAAGACGGTTCTCTATATCTACGAAAGCGCGTTTATGATGTGGCGACGGCGGCTGGCGGGTGTTTATGCCGTGGCGCGGCATGAAGACTGGCAAGTCGAGTCTGTCGATGTCGGAGAACTTGGTCATGGCATTCGCCCCGTCCTTGATTACTGGAAGCCGGACGGTGTGATCGTTGAGGGCGGGGTCTTTCGGCACAGGGGCTGTGCCGTCGGAGACTTCGCAGACCAAAAGGTTGTCTATTGCGACGTGGATGCGGCGGTGGTCGGTTCGCGTTACTTCGGCGTGCGGCATGATTCGGTCGACGTTGTCAAGAAGGCGGCACGTGAATTGCTCATGCGGCACTTCGATGCCTATGGCTTCGTCCATTATCGGACGCGTCGTGAGTGGTCGATTGAACGGGAGGCGATCTTCCGTCAGGAACTGTCCGCTCGGGGCAAGGTCGTTGTGGCGTTCGACTCGTGGAACCGACCGAAAAACGAGGACAGTGCGGCGTTCGCACGGCGGCTCGATGCGTTTGTGGCTTCCTTGCCCAAACCCTGCGGCGTTCTCGCGGCGAATGACGAGATGGCCGTGCACGTGTTGCGCGCGGCGACGCGGTCGGGGATTGCCGTGCCTGAGGAGATGGCCGTGATGGGCGTCGACAACGACGAGCTTGTCTGCGAGAACACGGTGCCGACGCTTTCCAGCGTCGCGCCGGACTTCGTGCGCTCGGGTCGCCTTGCGGCAGGACTTCTCGCACGGCGCTTCCGTAGGTCGGATCTTGAGCCAGTCGTCCTTTCGTTCGGCTCGACGCCGCTTGAGCGACGTCACTCGACGCGCAAGACCGAACGAGTGGACATCCGCGCCGTGCGGGCGGTCGAGTATGTGCGGCAGCATGCCTGTGATGGCATTACGGCGGCGGACGTCATCCGCGAGATGGGGCTCAAGGTCCGCACGGCCGAACTGCGCTTCCGGGAAGTCGCGAAGCGCTCGATCCGGGACGAGATCATCGCCGTGCGCATCGCCCGCGCGAAGGAGCTCCTGACGGACCGCAAGCTCAACGTGAACGACATCTACCTCAAGTGCGGCTATCGCGACTGTCGCTCTCTTCGGGCCGTCTTCACCAAGGCGACCGGCATGTCCCTCGCCCGCTGGCGGGCGAAGCACTGACAGCCTCGAGAGCCGCCCGCGGAATATCCCTCGGCATAGTCGAGCCCGAAGGGTTGGTGATTGGCCGCGGATGGGGTGTCGGCATCATTCCGTTCCTTTTGGATGAGGCGATTTTCTGGGTGAATGACCTGATCGCCCGCATCGCAACGGCGAAGTGATTCAGCAGATTGCGAATCAGTTCCTATATTAAATGCGCAGACATTCCCCTGTTCCGCGCGGGGTTGTGGTATAATTCCTGCGCTATAGGCAGAAAGGGTCCTGAAAAAATGAAATTGAGGCATGCGAGTCGATGTGGCGCATTCGTCATTGCGCTTATTTTTGTGCCGGGATTGTCTTATTCGAAGATCATGGAAGAGTGGGATGATGGAGCTTCGACGCTTCGCGCATATCCTGGCGGAACGTGGGATTTTGGACGGACTGCGCTTTGGACATCGGATGGTGGCGTGACGCGCGAGGTTTGGTCTGACAACTCGGATGTCGTGCGCGTGACGATGCAGTCGGGCGCCTGGGCCTCGGCAACGGTGAATGTCGACGCCTCGTCAGGGGTCGTTGGGTGTCATGCGCTTGAGACGAGGGGCGAGATTCCTTCGTGGATATACGTCATTTTCGACGGCGACGCATTCACCGTCGGGTCAGGGGGCGTCACAGACGGCATTCTGTCCCCAAATTCGCATCTCCAGTTCAAGTCGTCGGTTGCCCTTGGTGCCGCGCAGGTCTGGCGGGCGTTCAGATTGTCGAGCAACAATTCTACTGGCACGGTTTGGATCGACGGCGGGCTGTCGAGTGCGGACGAAGTGTTGACGCCACTGGTCTTTGACGGTTGCGGAATGTCGGATCCGGGTGTTCTGTCCGGTTCGGGCAAGCGGGTGATTTTCTCGCTGTCGAAGCCTTCTCTCGTCAACGGTTCGATTACGGTTCAAAACGGTGCGGCCTTGTCTTTTGGCGGTTACTCACAGGCAACAATGGATGCGAATCCGTTTGACAAGAGCAAGCCGTTGATTCTTCGAGGCGGATCGATCTTCGTGAACGGCAAGCCAGGCAGTCCGATTGAGGCGGATGATCTTGTCGTGGGTGCCGGATATTCTGCGATTCGCGGGTACAATTCCGGCTCGTCGTTTTCCTTCAAGTCGATCCGACGTGACGGACTTGGCGGAACGATTGATTTTCCCGTGAGTTGGAATGGGGGGCTGAGTGCAGTCTTCACCGGAGAGGCGGATGGCGAGGACTGGGGGGGGCGGTTGGCTTGTCTTTAACGGCTCCAATCTTGCTAAGGTCGGGACCGGAGGAACGATATCACAGGTGTCGACCAAGGATGACCGGCCTAACAACCTGAGAGACGATGTCCATTATCTGATCAAGACGTATTCTGGGGAGATCAAATCGGTGAAGGACGTTTCGCCGTTAAGCCTTAACATTGCCGTGAGCGATGCGCTTGACTATTCGGGATGGACGGTCTCGCTTCAGTCCGGAGCGTTGATTTCCACCGCCAAGGACGGCGCGAGCATTACGGGTGGCACGTTCAAGTCCGGCTATGCGACGGGAGAGCTTTTTCTTCATGCGTTTAACGACATGGTGTTTTCGGGTTCACTTGTTGACAACGGCGACATTCCGCTCACGCTCGTCAAGGGCGGGGTGGGCATCCTGACCCTGGCGGGCCAGCAGGTTTACACGGGTGCGACCTATCTTAATGGTGGGACGTTGAAGCTGACTGACGGGGCGTCCGTTCCGGGGGCGCTGATTCAGTCCGGCGCCACAACGGTTGAGGTGGGGGCCGGCGGGGTCTTGGATGTGTCGGAGGGGCTTTCGCTCGGAGGGAATCTGAAGCTTGACAAGGGGTCGAAGATTGACCTGGCGCTCACGCCGAACGGGGGTGTTGCGCTGACAAATGATTTCGCAAGCCTTGAAACGGACGGTGGGCTTGCCGGTGTGACGCTCAAGTTGTCATTCCCCGATGGTGTCACGCCGTCTCGCGGGGTCTATCCTCTTTTGTCTTGGAATTCGGAAAAAGCCGTTATCACGGGAATTACGGAGGAAGCGTTCGAAGTCATACCGCCTAACCGGTGCACGGGGAGACTCGTACTGGCGGAGGGGGCGCTTTCGTACGTGGTCACCAGCGTCGGTTCGGGTCGCATGATAATTCTCCGTTGATTCAGAGGAGCCTGGTATGAGGATCAAGAACTCGTTCGTAGTCGGTGCCCTTGTAGTCTTTGCCTGCGTTTTGGCTGGATGGTCGGAATCCTTGCCGCGCATTGTCGCAAAAGACGGGCACTTTGTTGATGCCGACGGTCGAATTGTCCGTTTCTGGGGGGTCAACATGGTGTCTGCATTTCCTCCGACCAACGCCGTGGAGAAGATAGCATCACGTCTGCGGAGCATGAGCGTGAATCTTGTCCGTCCGCATCATCTTCTGCGGCCGAGCCGAGACTGGGTCTGGCAATCTCCTGTTTCGGGGCTTTCCTTGCTTAAGGAGGACTCCCGAACGCCGGACCCCGTCGCCTGGGAGTCGTTCGATGCGCTGAATGCGGCGTTAGCAAGACAAGGCATCTATTTGCAGTTGTCATTGCACAACAGCCGGATGTTCCTGCCGGGCGACGTTCGCATCCTCCCGGGCGCAGACGCCGAGGAGTGGACGGCGGCGATCAAGGAACTGAATTCCCGTCCTTGGCAGAAGTCGATTGACGTCCGAAAACTTCTGCCGATGGTCGATGAGCGTTGCGAGCTGCTCCAGCGTGAGTTTACGAAGGAACTGCTTCTCCATCGGAATCCGCATACAGGAAGGTCTTATGGCGAGGATCCGCAGGTGTTGACGCTCGAGATCGTGAATGAAAGTTCGTTTGCCTATGCGCTCGTTTGCGGCAATGTGTTTCCAGAGTATTTTGAGCGAAAAATACAGGCGCGTTGGAGGAGGTATGCTGTTGCGCACGGAGTCGCGGACGTCCCGGAGTTCAGAAAGGTTCGCAAGCCCGAGCACCTCAGGTTGCGGGCGGACTTCTACCGGTCAGTGGACGAGGACTACGGCAAGCGCATGGTGGGGTTCGTCCGCTCGCTTGGTTGTCACGCGGCGATCTGCTACAGCAATCTGTGGCGAGGCGAGGATGCATTGGAATGGCAGTCTCGGGTCGGAGACTACGTTGAAGATCATGCTTATGTAGATCCGCTGGTCGTGCGCAGCCCTGACGATTGGCTGGATGAAAAAATGGTTCGGACAAGGTCCTGACCATGCCGTATGTTCTCGGCGAATTCAACATTTCAGAGGGCGGCAAGGACATCGTAGCAAAGCGTCAGGTTCGGACGATGTTGCCGATTCATGCCGCAGCTTACGGTTGTTTTCAGAATCTGGATGGCATCACATGGTTCGCCTACCAACACGGCGACAAGGATGTAAGCGCCATTGACTGGAGTGCCAAGGCGGAAGGGCGGGAAGCAAGCCTGGGTTCTCTGGTTAAAGACGGGCAGATGCTTGATCACTTTGCGCTTTGCGGGTATATTTTTCGCAGGGGGCTGGTGTCGCCGGCGCGGAGGTTCGAACGATTGGAGCCCGTCTTGCCGGTGGGGGCGTCCAATTATGGGGATTTGATGCGGGCTGGCGTCAGACTACCGTTTGACGGCGCTGCGTCGGTCTGCGGTTACGGCAAGGTTTTCCGGAAGGCGGATGTTCGGGATCGTGTTGGCGTGTCAGCGCCTCCCGCGCCGCCGTCCACTGCTGGAATCTTTGTCTCCGACACGGACGAGCTGGTGCGCGACACCATTCGCCACCAGTTGCTCGTGTCCGCGCCGTGTGTCGAGGCGTTCTCCGGGAAGACGCATCAGCGGCCTTATAGGGAATTCCCTCACCTTCTTATTGAAAATCTGGACCGTGCCGCTGGCTCGGTTGAATTTGCGACGGTTGTCGTCGTGTCTCTTGATGGATTGCCGCTTGGAAAATCAAGGCGAATCGCGTTGAGTCGCACAGGGCTTGACGAAGATGGCGGGGAGTCGTGCGGATTTCCTGCCGTTGGGTTGCGCGGAATTCAAAACGGTGGCTGGTCCTTTGTCGTCAGGCGACCACGGCTGGCAATGGAGGCGGTAAGGGGGCATCTTGATGTAGATTCAATTCCGTTAAGCTGTAAAAACGGACAACTGATGCTTCCGCGCGGCATCTGGGCGCAGGCGACTCTTGAAGCGGGGAACGCGCAATGAAAGGCATTTTCCTGGTTTGCCTTGGCTTGTGGGCCTTTTGCGCGGTCTTGGCCGTTGATTTCACGGCTGAATCGCTTGCGCTTGATCTGCGTCGTTGCACGGCGCCCGATGGCTATGTGCGTGGCTATCACCACCGGGGACGTTCCGTTGACATTCGCTTCTCCGCTGTCAAGATGCGTGTCACGGTTGACGGGCGGCTTGTTTACGAAGGACCGGGCAAGGAGGTTGTTCTTTGATGTCTGTCGCAGCGCTTTTGCTCGTCGTAGGGCTTGTCAATCCGTTTGTCGGCACGGAGGGGAATGGGAATTGCCTTGTTGGGCCGACGCATCCCTTTGGCATGGTTCAGCCCGGTCCGGATACGGTTCTTGATGGCGGTTCTGTCTGCAATGGCTATCGAAAATCCCACCTTGGCATCTACGGCTTCTCGCAGGATTATTTGAATGGTACCGGTTGCCCTGCCGGAGGGAGTGTGCGCCTCCTGCCGTTCTCGGGCGAATCTGCCGTCTGGGATATGCGCGGCGTGAAGGATGTGACGAGCGAAATGGCGGAACCTGGCTATTACGCCGTCGCATTGACGAATTTCGGCGTGAGGGTCGAGATCACGGCAACTGCACGCGTTGCATATTATCGGTTTCATTACAACCAACGTCCAGCTCGGCTCCTCGTCGATCTTCAGGCGGGGCTTGTCCATCGTCCAGACGCCACGATTCATAATCATGTGACAAATGCGATGAGTCGCCTAAACGCCGATGGCCGATCGCTTGAGGGCTGTAACCACACGCAGGCCTGGATTTCGCGAACTTGTGGATTTGCGGTTCGTTTCAATCGGATGTGGACGAGGGCCGAACGTCTTTTGCGCAATCCGGGTGAAAAGGCCGATCGGTATGTGCTTGACTTCGATTTGCGGGAAGGGGAGCCGCTTGAGGTGCGGGTGGCGCTTTCGAATCATGACGAGATAGGCGCCCGTCGCAATCTGGCGGCGGAAGGCGGCGGAAGTTTTGATGCGGTCCGTGCGGCGGCATGTGCGGAGTGGGAGCGATGGCTCTCGCGTTGCTCGGTGTCGGGTGCGGACGAGACGAGCCTACGTGTTTTCTACACGGCCCTCTATCGGGCATTTCAGCAGCCGAATGAAATGGAGGATGATGGAGCGTCTCGTTTCTCGACTTTCTCGACCTGGGACACGTATCGCGCGGCATTTCCGCTCTATACGATTTTTGCACCGGAACTTTCGGGGCGCTTCGTCGCATCAATGCTCAGGAGCTATCGCGAACGCGGCTATCTTCCGGTCTGGGAGTATGTCGGGAGTGAGAACTTCTGCATGATCGGCAACCATTCCGTGCCGTGCGTGGTTGATGCATATCTCAAGGGGGTCGATGGCTTTGATCGCGATCTTGCCTTTGAGGCCGTGACGAATTCGCTGACGGTTCTTCATCCGGGGAAGCGCAAGGAGGATTGGCCCATGCTGGATGAGTTCGGATATTATCCAATTGACCGCATCGGCCGGGAGCCGGTCTCACGTCTCCTGGAATACTGTTATGACGCGTCTTGCGCCGCGAGGATGTCTGCGGCAAGGGGGCTTTCCGCAGTGGCGGCCGATTTTTCCAGACGCTCGCATCTTTGGACGAACAATTATGACTCCGCCTATGGACTTGTGCGTGGCCGAGACGCGACGGGGCGTTGGCGTTTTCCGTTTGACGAGTTCCGTCGCGCGAATGAAACCAATCCGTATGACTGTACCGAAGCCGACGCCTGGGTTTACACGTTCAATGCGCAGCATGATGTCGAAAGGCAAATCGAGTTGGCCGGCGGACGCGATGCGTTCGTCGCCAAGCTTGACCGTTTTTTTGCGCATCCGGTGTCGGCTGTTACTGGCGAACTGCGCTTGCGCGTGTTCGAGACGAACGAAGGCGCGCCGCCCTTTGGACGGTATGAACACGCGAATGAGCCCGGGCATCATATTGCCTATCTCTATGCGCTGGCAGGCCGTCCTGACCGTACGGCTGAGGTCGTACGGATGATTTGCCGAACCTATTATACGGGTCGCGCGGACGGGTGCTGCGGAAATGAGGATTGCGGGCAGATGAGTGCCTGGTATGTTTTTTCCTGCCTTGGCTTCTATCCGTGTGATCCTTGCGGTGGTGATTATGTGATAGGGGCGCCGCAGTTGCCGGAAGTGCGGCTTCGGCTTCCGAAAGGCAAGGTTCTGACGGTCGTTGCGAGAGGACTTTCGGAAAAGAATCTCTTTGTTCGCCGCGTGACGTTGAATGACAGGGAGATTCTCGGACCTGTTTTGCGTCATGATGATCTGATGAAGGGGGGACTCCTTGTCTTTGAGATGACGGACTCGCTGGGGCGGGATCGCCTGTTCGGACCCACTGAGACTTCTCATTGGCAGGCGATGATAGATGCTGCGGCGAAAAGAGGCGGACGGGTTGATATTCCCCCGGGACGACATCCGGTAGGGCAGCTTTCACTGAGAAGCAATGTTGAACTCCATCTCCAGAAAGATTCCGTACTGGAGGGTGTCGTCGGTCTTGAGAACTATCAGACGACGAATCTGCCCTTTTCCGAGAGGACATGGTGTGCCGTTGTCTCAGCCGTTGGCGTGACGAACGTCTCCGTGACGGGTATTGGGGAGATTTATGGAAATGGGCGAGCTTGGCCGCAGCCGAAAGATTGCAGAGGAGGAGGTGAACTGGGGCGCCCCTGTGGAATTTTCTTTGCAAATTGTCGCAATGTCCGTTTGGGGGATTTCCTGTTGCGAGATGCGGCCAGCTGGGGTGTTGTGTTTAAATGCTGTGAGAATGTCGTTGCGCGGCGTGTACGGATAGACAGCCATGCGAACGCCAATAACGATGGTTTTGACATAGAGGCGCGGAACGTGCTGATCGAGGACTGTGACGTCGATTCGGGGGATGATGCCTTTTGCCTTAAGTCGAACGATCCCGGGTTCGTGATGGAGAACGTGACTGTTCGGCGATGTGTCGGGCGCTCCAATTGCAATGCGTTCAAGATCGGGACTGCGAGCCACGGTAGCGTTCGAAGTGTTCTTTTCGAGAACTGTCGCACGGAGGCTCCGCGACGAGACTTTATCTCGCGCGTCGGTCCGCACCGGGGCGAGCCGTGGTTTCTGTACAACCGGACGCGCGAGTGGCCGGGAGGCCCAGAGGAGCTGGCAGGGATGGCGGGGATCGCCATCGAATGCGTGGACGGCGGGGAGGTGTCCGGAATCACCTGCCGAGGTTTCGACATCAAGGGAATGATGGTGCCGATCTTCGTCCGTGGTGGAACGCGCACAGGGCGGAGTTGCGGCACGCCGCCGAGCAATCGGCGCATTCTGCGAGACATCCTCATTGCCGATGTGAAGGCGGTCGCCGAGTCGTTTGTCGCGAGTTCCATCACCGGCGTCGAAGGCTGCCGTCCGCGCGATGTTCGGTTGGAGAACGTGACACTTGTCTGCAAGCCCGGAAAGTCTCCTCCGGCGGCGAATCCCGTACCGGAACGCGAAGGGAATTATCCTGAGGGCAACACATTCGGCATGTTGCCGACTCGGGGGCTTTACATTCGTCATGCGGACAATGTCATGCTGAAGGATGTCAGGATTATCGGTGCGGAGGGGAAGGATGTCGTCTGTGACGACGTTGTTGGTTGTAGGTGACTTTAATGGAGGCGGCGAGGAACTGACCCCTATGGTGCGGTTGGCGTGGTGGGGGTAATCCGTCGAATATCGCGGATGGTTGAGTGCGTTGGGGTGCGGCGGCCTCATCGAGGCCGCCCTACCTGCTGGGGCGGACGGTTCTCGTACCCTCACGGGAATCTTGGCGTCCCTGCTTGGAATTCGCGGGGGCGATTGGCGACGGAGTAAACGTTCCTTTTGAGTTTGCGCTTGCGTTCCGCTCTGGGGTCGACGATTTTGGTATAATTGGCTGGTGTCATTTTGAATTGAGAAAAGAATCCATATGAAAAGAAATCTGTTGTTGGCGATTGTTGTTGCGGCGGGGGGTGTTCGCGCGGCGGAACTCGACTTGGCGGGTGAGTGGCAGGCGAAGCGGATTTATCCGGGCGACATTGCGACGCTGCAGACGGAATATCCGTGTGCGGTGCCGGGTGACGTCACGTGTGCGCTTTTGAAGCTCGGGGTCATTGCCGATTCGTTCACGGGCACGAATGAGGTCGCGAACCTCTGGATCGGTCAGGCCGATTGGTCGGTCGCACGGTCGTTCACGGTCGACGCGGCGTTTCTCGCGAAGAAAGACGTTGTGCTACGACTTGAGGACTGCGACACGTTCGCGACGATCAAGGTGAACGGTGCGACCGTCGGCGAGACGTTCGACCGGTTCCAGCGTTACACGTTCGACGTGAAGCCGTACCTGAGGGCGGGTGAGAACCGCATCGAAGGCGTCTTCCGGAGTCCCGAGAAGGAAGCCGACAAGCGCCGCGAGAAGGTGGGTCGTCCGTTCCCGATGTCCAACGTCCAGTGGTCGAAGAACCAGGCGCTCATCCGCAAGCCCGCGTGTCACGCCGGTTGGGACTGGGGTCCGTCGGTGCAGGCCGTCGGCTTCTGCGGCACGGTGAAGCTGATCGCGACAGACAAGCCGCGCGTCGACTATGTCTACTCGACGCAGGATTTCAACGCCGACTTCTCGCACTGTACGCTCACCGTCTTCGCCGACCTGAGCGACGGAACTTGCGTGACGAATGTTGTCGAGATCGACAATCCGCCCCTCTGGTGGCCGAACGGCGCGGGCGAGCAGCGCTTCTATACCTACTCGCTTGCCGACAACGGCAAGGTCGTTTCACCAACAACCGATCACCAACAGCCAACAACCAATCACCGCATCGGCCTCCGCAAGGTCGAGGTGCTGAACGAGAAGACCGTGTCCGCCGACGGGAAGGACGAGCTCTCGCTTGTTTTCCGCGTGAACGGACGGCGGCTTTTCATGAAGGGCGCGAACTGGATTCCCTGCTCGGCGTACGAGAACGAGCAGACGCCCGCGCGCTACCGCGATCTTCTGGCGAGCGCGAAGGCGTCGAACATGAACATGATTCGCGTCTGGGGCGGCGGGCAGTACGAGAAGGATTGCTTCTACGACCTTTGCGACGAGATGGGCATTCTCCTATGGCACGACATGATGCACTCGTGCGCGGTCTATCCGGCGGAGGACTGGTTCCTCGACGAGGTGCGCGGCGAACTCAAGCATCAGCTCAAGCGCCTGCGCGACCATGCGTCTATCGCGCTCTGGTGCGGCGACAACGAGTGCCTCGGGGCGATCAAGTGGTTCGACGAGACGAAGAAGGACCTTCCGTACTACACCGCCTGCTGGGTCGCGCGCTCGAAGATGCAGGACGAACTCGTCAAGCGCTATGACCCGACGCGCACGTACTGGCCGAGCTCGCCGTGTTGCGGTCCCGGGGACTTCGGCAATGCCTGGAAGGACGACTCGAAGGGCGACATGCACAACTGGACGGTCTGGCACGAGAACAGTCCCTTCGACAACTACTACAACTTCAAGCCGCGCTTCTGCAGCGAGTTCGGCTACCAGAGCTTCCCGTCGTTGGAAGTCGCCGAGACGTTCGCGACGCGCGAGCAGATTCTCGCGAAGGCGCCCGAATTCGAGTGGCACCAGAAGAACCCGGGCGGCAACCGCCGCATCCGCGAGACGATGGAGCGCTATTTCCATCCCGTGAAGGATGTCGCTTCCGAGCTCCTGCTCTCGCAGTTCCAGCAGGCGATGGCGATTCAGATGGCGGTCGACGCCTGGCGCTCCGAGCAGCCGCGCTGCATGGGGACGCTCTACTGGCAGCTCAACGACAACTGGCCGGTCGCGAGCTGGAGCTCGACGGAATATGTGCCTGGGACGGTCGTGAACAAATGGAAGCCGCTCCAGTATCTCGCGAAGCGCTTCTTCGAGCCCGTGCACGTCGTGCTCGCACCCGACGACACCGTGCGGGTCGTCAACGATACGGACAAGCCGATCGAGGGCGACATTGTCGCGGTCTATTCGCCGTTTGACGGCGGCAAGGAGAAGACGGTGAAGATTGCGCACGCGACGATTCCGGCGGGCTCGGCCCAGGTCGTCGGCACGGCCGAGGTGCGTCCGACCTCGGCGTTGCGCCTCGCCTTCATTGGCAACGTCTACGCGGAGAACTTCCCGGTGCGGCAGCGTTACAACGATGTGGCGCTCCCGCAGGCGAACGTCAAGGTCGAGGTGGACGGCTTCCGCGTGATCCTCTCGACGGACAAACCCGCGTACTGGGTGTGGGCGAACGCGAAGGGGATTCCGGGCGAGTTTGACGACAACGCGATCACGCTCGTGCCGTCGACGCCGCGCGTCCTCACTTTCACGCCGAAAGGCAACGTGACGTCCGAAGCCTTCAAGGCGGCGCTCACGGTCATGCACCTCGGCGACCTGACGACGGCTTCCTGTTCCGCACAGCGCAATTTTTGATATAATACTTGCTCGTATGTGGGACTATTCTGAAAAGATGATGGACCACTTCCGGAATCCCCGGAATGTGGGCAAGATTGACAATCCGGACGGCGAGGCGACGGTGGGGTCGCTCGCGTGCGGCGATGCGCTCAAGTTTCAGTTCAAACTGGGACCGGACGGCAAGATTTGCGAAGCGAAATTCCAGACCTTCGGCTGTGCGAGCGCGATTGCGTCCAGCTCGGCCCTGACCGAGATGGTCATCGGCAAGACGCTCGACGAGGCGAAGACGATCACGAACCAGCAGATCGCGGACTACCTGGGCGGCCTTCCGCCGCAGAAGATGCACTGCTCCGTGATGGGCCGCGAGGCGATGGAGGCGGCGATCAAGAACTACGAGACGGGCAAGAACACCGACAAGAATCTCGAGGAAGAGTTGCTTTGCACGTGCTACAACGTCTCGGAGAACGAGGTGCGCCGCGTGATCACTGAGAACCAGCTCACCACGGTCGAGGAAGTGACGAACTTCACGAAGGCGGGCGGCGGCTGCGGACGCTGCAAGGGCAAGATCGAGGCAATCCTCAAGGAGATGGGCCGGTAGTTCTGGGTGAGTGCCGCGGGCGAGACGCACCGCGGTACGGGGTTGGCGGAAGTCTGTACCGCGGTGCGGGGTTGGCGGAAGTCTGTACCGCGGTGCGTCCTCGCCCGCGGCGTCGACAGGGAAAGATTTTATGAAACAGGGCTTTGACAACGAGAAGTATCTCGCGGAGCAGTCGGAGGAGATTCGTCGCCGCGCGGGCAAGTACGGTCGCCTTTACCTCGAGTTCGGGGGCAAACTGATGAACGACTTCCACGCGGCGCGGTGCCTTCCCGGATACCACCCGAACGTGAAGCTCCGGCTCCTGCAGACGCTGAAGGACCAGGCGGAAGTCATCCTCTGCATCTATTCCGGCGACATCGAGCGCAAGAAGATGCGCGCGGACTTCGGCATTTCGTACGCCGATGACGCGATGAAGCTCATCGACGATCTCACGGCGCTCGGGCTTCTCGTGCGCGGCGTCGTCATCACGCGTTACGAGGGACAGACGGCGGCGAAGCAGTTCCGCTCGAAGCTCGAGGGCCGCGGCGTCAAGGTCTACTACCACTACAAGACCCAGGGCTATCCTTCCGACATTGACACGGTCGTTTCGGACGAGGGCTACGGCAAGAACGACTACATCCCAGCGGAGCGTCCGATCGTCGTCGTCACCGCGCCGGGTCCCGGGTCGGGCAAGTTCGCGACGTGCCTCAGCCAGATTTACCATGAGTACAAGAACGGCAAGCTCGCGGGCTACTCGAAGTTCGAGAGCTTCCCCGTGTGGAACATGCCGCTCCACCATCCGCTCAACGTCGCGTACGAGGCGGCGACGGTCGACCTGAACGACAAGAACATGATCGATCCGTATCACCTCGCGGCGTATGGACAGACCACCGTCAACTACAACCGCGACGTCGACGCGTATCCGCTTCTCAAGACGATTTGGGAGAAGATGACGGGCGGGGAGTGTCCCTACAAGTCGCCGACGGACATGGGCGTCAACCGTATCGGCTTCGGCATTGTCGATGACGCGGTCGTGCAGGAGGCCTCGAAGCAGGAGGTCATCCGCCGCTATATGCGCTACCAGTGCCTCTACGCCGAGGGGGCGACCGACCTCGATTCGCTCAACCGCGCGAAGATGCTGATGGATTCGCTCGGACTCAAGACCGAGGACCGTCTCGTCGCCCTCGCGGCGCGCGGCGCGGCCGAGTCGGCGCGTCAGCAGGGCAAGGGCAAGGAAGGCGGCCGCATCGTGTCGGCCGCGGCGATTCAGCTCAAGTCGGGTGAGATCGTGACGGGACGGAACTCCGACGAGCTCCATGCGTGCTCGGCGGTGATCCTCAACGCGATCAAGAAGCTCGCGGGCATTCCGGACCGCCTGCCGCTCCTGGCGCCGTCGATCCTACAGTCCGTCGCGCACATGAAGCACGACATCCTCAAGGGCGGCTACACCTCGCTCAACCTCGACGAGGCGCTGATCGCGCTCGCGATCTCGGCGACGACGAATCCCGCGGCGCAGCTCGCGATGGAGAAGCTCACGGAGCTCGCGACATGCGAAGTGCACATGACGCACCTCGTGACGCCGGGCGACGAAGCGGGCCTCCGCCGTCTCGCGTGCCGCTACACGTCCGACCCGTACTACGCCTCCACCCAGCTTTTCAACGGACAGCAGTAAGATGATCAAGGTCGCCATCATCGACGATCACGTGGTCGTCCGTGCGGGACTCAAGTACGTGCTTGCGTCCGATCCCGAGATGTCCTTCGTCGGCGAGTTCGGCGGGGGACGCGGGGCCGCACAGTTTGTCTCGACGGTCGAACCCGACGTGACGCTGCTCGACGTGCGTATGCCCGACTTGAGTGGCGTGGAGGCGCTCAAGGCCATCCTGGCGGCACGTCCGAAGGCACGCGTCGTCATGCTCACGACGAGCGACGTCGAGGAGGACGTCTACCAGTCCATCGAATGTGGTGCGCTCGGGTACGTGCAGAAGGAGGCAAATGTCGACCAGATCCTGCGGGCGATCCGCTTGGCGATGAACGGCGAGGTCTTCATGTCCGACGACATCCGCCGCATCTACGAGACGCGCAAAGGCGCGAAGGGCCTTTCGCCGCGCGAGGCGGAGGTGCTCACGGCCGTCGCGGACGGGCTCGGCAACCGCCAGATTGGCGAGAAGCTCGGCATCAGCGAGAACAGCGTCAAGATGCATCTGAAGCGGATCTTCTATAAACTCGGCGCGGATGACCGCACCGAAGCCGTCAACCTGGCCGTCAAGCGCGGCTTCCTCACGCGCTAACAAATCATGGGCACCATCCGCTATATCGACCGTTCGACCGGCGAGACCGTCACCGAATCGGTGATGGGCGACGGGGCGCTCAAGTTTGCGTACGAGACGCTGCTCGGGCGCACGCTCTGGCCGGTCCTCTTTGGCTCGAAGCTCGTCTCCGCCCTGATGGGCAGGTACTATGACTCGCCCAAGTCGAAAAAGGCGATCCGTTCGCTTGCGTCGATTCCGGGGTGCCTTGTGGACGAGGCCGAGAAGCCGGTCGAGGCGTACGGCTCGTTCAACGAGTTCTTCACGCGGCATCTGAAGCCGGGGGCGCGTCCCGTCGGGGAGGGTCTCGTCTCGCCCGCCGACGGCAGGCTCATGCTCTACTTGAACGCCGACGCGGAAACGCCGTTCCCGCTCAAGGGCGCGGTGCGGTCGCTGCGGGAGGTGTTCAGCCCCGTACCGCGGTGCGTCTCGCCCGCGGCGCTGACACAGAAGGGTTCGGCTAGCTTGGAGACGCCGCGGGCGGGACGCACCGCGGTACGGAGCGGTGCCTACGACATCGCCGTCATTCGCTTGGCGCCGGTCGATTACCATCGCTTCCACTTTCCCTGCGACTGCACGGTCGAGGGCGAAGCGCAGGTGATTCCGGGGAAGTATCATTCGGTGAATCCGATTGCACTCGTGAAGTATCCCGACGTCTATGCCGACAACGAGCGGCAGATCGTGAAAGCGAAGGCGGCGTTCGGCGACTTCTGGCTTGTGGACGTGGGTGCGTTCGGCGTGGGGACGATCGTGCAGACCTATTCGGGCGCGGAGCAGAAGAAGGGCACCGAGAAGGGCTATTTCAAGTTCGGCGGGTCGACGGTCATTTTCATCGCGCCGGCGGGAGCGGTTAGGTTTGATGCCGATCTTGTCGCGAATTCGGCGGCGGGACTTGAAACGCGTGTCCGTTGCGGCGAGCGCATCGCAATTTAAACGAAAGAAAACTGAAATGAAAAGCGTATTTTGTCTGCCGAGTGCCAATGGCAAGGGTGAAATCAAGATCGAGCGCATCCTCGACGAAGCGGAGTACGGTGACACGTGCGGCCTCTACGCGAAGGTGACGATCCCGGCTGGCTCGGCGCTCGGATACCACGAACATCACGGCGAGGGCGAGAGTTATTTCATCCTCTCGGGTTCGGGCGAGTACAACGACAACGGCACGACGCGCATGGTGAAGCCGGGCGACTCGACGTGGACGCCCTCCGGCTCGGGCCACGGTCTCGACAACGTCAAGGGCACCGAAGACATCGTCTTCATGGCCCTCATCGTCAAGGCCTAATCCGAATCTGCCGAACCAAGCATTACTCGCCGCCGCGTGGAAATTGAGCTGAGGGGAGTCGTCAGGCCAGCCGATTTTGTGATATAATATGTTAGGTTTTCGATTTTGAAAGGAAATTACGATGAGCTGGTTTGAAGCGAAGACGGAGAAGCCGCAGATCCCGCCCGCGAAGGCGTTGTGGGCGATTTGCCCGAAGTGCAAGAGCCACTTCGAGAAGAAGGTCTGGAAAGACAACAATTGCATCTGTCCGAAGTGCAACTACCACGGGCGTCTCGCCGTGCGTGAGCGCATTGCACAGGTCGCGGACAAGGATTCGTTCACGGAAGTCTTCCGCGAGGTCTCGTACTCCGACCATCTCAACTTCCATGACGCGACGGGCGCGTACAAGCCGAAGGTCGAGGCGACGATCGCGAAACTCGGCGAGACCGAGTCCGTCGTGATGGGCACCTGCACGATCGAGAGCCATCCGGTGATGCTCGGTGTGATGGACTTCTCGTTCATGGGTGGCTCCCTCGGCACGGGCACGGGCGAGCGCATTGCCCGCGCGTGCGAGCAGGCAATAGCGGAGAAGCGTCCGCTCATCATCTTCTGCGCCTCAGGCGGCGCGCGCATGCACGAGGGCATCCTCTCGCTCATGCAGATGACGAAGACCTCGGCGGCGATCGGCCGTCTGAAAGACGCGGGCCTTCCCTACATCGCGGTCTGCACCGACCCGACGACGGGCGGCGTCTCCGCGTCGTTCGCGATGCTCGGCGACATCAACGTCACGGAACCGAAGGCCCTCATCGGTTTCGCGGGCCGTCGCGTGATCGAGAACACGATCCGCCAGAAGCTTCCCGCCGACTTCCAGACGGCGGAGTATCTCGAGAAGCACGGCTTCATCGACAAGATCGTCGAGCGCAAGGACATGAAGCACTTTCTCGCGAAGATGCTCGGGTTCTGGGGCTTTTGATTAGGGAATAGGTAGGTGGAACATGACTACTAAGAAGACTGTTACCAAGAAGGCGGCTCCGGCGAAGAAGGCGGCGGCCAAGAAGACGATGACGGCCTGGGACAAGGTTCAGATCGCGCGTGACGCGAAGCGTCCCCACGTCTACGATTTCATCGCGAACGTCTGCTCCGATTTCGAGGAGCTCCACGGCGACCGTCTCGTCAACGATGACCGCGGGCTTGTCGCGGGCTTCGGCATGATCGACGATGAGAAGGTGCTGATTCTCGGCCACAACAAGGGCGCGACGGTCGAGGAGAACATGGCCTCGAACTTCGGCATGGCGAATCCCGACGGTTACCGTAAGGCCATGCGCCTGGCGAAGCTCGCGGAGCGTTTCCACAATCCGATCGTGACGTTCGTCGACACCCCCGGCGCGTATCCGGGCAAGGAGGCCGAGGAGCGCGGGCAGGCCGAGGCAATCGCGAAGTCGCTCGAGTTCTTCTCGGGCCTCAAGACGCCGGTCGTCGTCGTCATCACGGGCGAAGGCGGTTCGGGCGGTGCGCTTGCGATCGCGGTCGGCGACAAGATCCTCATGATGGAGAACGCGGTCTATTCCGTCATCTCCCCCGAGGGCTGCGCGGGCATCCTGTGGCGTGACGGCAAGATGGCCCCGGCCGCTGCCGAGGCCCTGAAGATCACGGCCGACGAGCTCATCAAGCTCGGCGCGATCGACGAGATCGTCCCCGAGCCGGCGGGCGGCGCCCACAAGAACCACAAGGTCGCGTGCGCGAACGTGAAGAAGGCGGTCCTGAAGGCGATCAAGGATCTCAAGAAGCTCACGCCTGACGAGCTCGTCGAGGCCCGTTACGCGAAGATCCGCTCCTACGGCAACTTCTACTGATCCGCATCATCAAACAACGACACTCACAAGGAGTCCCATGGTCAACCGCATCATCCTCAACGAAACCTCGTATCACGGCGCCGGCGCGATTGCGTCGATCATTCCCGAGCTCGCGGCGCGCGGGCTGAGGAATCCGATTGTCTTTTCCGATCCGGACCTCATCAAGTTCAACGTGACGAAGAAGGTGACGGATATCCTCGACAAGGCGAAGGTCAAGTACACGGTCTTCTCCGAGATCAAGCCGAATCCGACGATTGAGAACGTGAAGGCGGGCGTCAAGGCCGCGAAGAAGGCGAAGGCCGACTCGATCATCGCGATCGGCGGCGGCTCCTCGATGGACACGGCGAAGGCCGTCGGCATCATCCTCAACAACCCGAAGTTTGCGGACGTCCGTTCGCTCGAGGGCCTCTCGCCGACGACGAAGCCGTCGAAGCCGATTCTCGCCGTCCCGACGACGGCCGGCACGGCCGCCGAGGTGACGATCAACTATGTCATCACCGACGTCGAGAAGAAGCGCAAGTTCGTCTGCGTCGATCCGCACGACATCCCGGTCTGCGCGTTCGTCGATCCCGACATGATGAGCTCGATGCCGAAGGGTCTGACGGCCTTTACAGGCATGGACGCGCTCACGCACGCGATTGAGGGTCTCATCACGAAGGCCGCGTGCCCGATGACCGACATGATGCACCTCGAGGCGATCCGCCTCATCTCCGCGTCGCTCCGTGACGCTGTCGCGAACAAGCCGGAAGGCCGCGCAGGTATGGCGCTTGGCCAGTACATCGCGGGCATGGGCTTCTCCAACGTCGGCCTCGGCATCGACCACTCGATGGCGCACGGCCTTTCGGCGCTTTACGATATGCCGCACGGCAAGGCGTGTGCGATTCTCCTGCCGACCGCGATGAAGTTCAACGCGGCGAAGACGGGCGACAAGTACAAGAAGATCGCGATCGCGATGGGCGTGAAGGGCGCCGACAAGATGTCTGTCGCCGAGGCGCGCAAGGCTGCGATTGCCGCGGTCGAGAAGCTTTCGAAAGATGTCGGCATCCCGGCGGACCTCAAGGGCGTCCTCAAGGCCGAGGACGTGAAGTTCCTTGCCGAGTCCGCCTACGCCGATGCGTGCCGTCCGGGCAATCCGCGCGAGGTGACGGTGAAGGACATTGAGAAGCTCTACAAGGGGCTCATGTAAGCCGACTGACGGAGCGCAAACAGCAAACGAGCCGCGGATTTCCCCGCGGCTTGTTTGCTGTTTGCCGGTGGCCTGTTTTCGTCTGAAGATGAATTTGATATAATATCGGCAACAATGCGCTGGACGTGCTGGTGCGCAACAACGTGATTCCGGCGTCCGCGAGGATTGTTCAGTAACAAGGATTGGTATGGCAGAGAAATTGAGTTTTGAGGCGCCGCGCGGCATGCGCGACTTTTATCCAGAGGACATGGTCTGGCGCAATCGCGTCTTCGATGCGTTCCGTGCGGCGGGACAGGCGGCTGGTTTCGTTCCCTATGATGCCTGCGTCGTCGAGAGCTACGAGCTCCTCGCACGCAAGGCGGGCGAAGAGGTCGGCGAGCAGATCTACCACTTCAATGACAAGAGCGACCGCCACCTCGCGCTCCGCGCCGAGATGACGCCGACCCTCGCGCGCATGGTCGCGCAGCGCCAGAAGGAGCTCGCGTTTCCGCTCAAGTGGACGACGATCGCGCAGTGCTTCCGCTACGAGCGCATGACGAAGGGCCGCAAGCGCGAGCACTACCAGTGGAACATGGACATCATCGGTGAAGAGGCCGTGCTGGCGGAAGCCGAGGTCATCGGCGCGGCGGTCGACGCCCTCAAGAGGATGGGCCTCACGACGGCGGACTTCAAGGTGCACGTCTCCTCGCGCAAGTTCCTCGGACAGCTCCTGCAAGAAAGCGGCATCGCCGCCGAGAAGCATGCGCAGGTCTTCCTCGCGCTCGACAAGCGCGGCAAGATGCCCGACAGCGAGATCGCGGCGATGCTGAAGGATGGCGGGCTTTCCGACGCGGAAGTGACGGCGACCTTCGCGATTATGGACACGAAGAGCTATGAGAAGTGTCCCGAGCTCGTTGAGCTCTTCCATCTCGCAGAAGTTGCGGGCTTCGCGGACGCGCTGATGTTTGACATCGGCGTCATCCGCGGCCTCAGCTACTACACAGGTGTCGTCTTCGAGTGCTTCGACACGGCGGGCGAGTTCCGCGCGATCTTCGGTGGCGGCCGCTATGATAACCTGCTGACGACGATCGGCGGCGAGCCGACGAGCGCGGTTGGACTCGGCTTCGGCGATGTTGTCGTCACGGAGCTTCTCAAGTCCCGCCTCGGCGCGGATGCCGCGAAGACGAAGAGCGGCGTCGCGATCGGCTTCATGTTCCCCGAGCAGCGTGACGCGGCGGTGGCGCTCGCGGCGAAGTTGCGTGCCGAAGGTGAATGCGTGAACCTGTCGCTCAAGGCGCAGAAGCCGAAGAAGTTCTTCTCGCATGCGGATCTCTGCGGCGCGGCAAAGGCCGTGTTTCTCGGTCCGGACGATGTCGAGAAGGGCGTGGCGCGCCTCAAGAACATGGAAACGCGAGAGGAAACGGACCTGTGCCTCGTCTTGACGAAGTAAGAACGAGTCTCGAGGTCGGTTTCCCGAACGCGATACTCCCCGAGCGCTTTGCCGCCTATCGCGGCAAGGCGAATCGGGCGATTCCGCTGATGGCGGAGTTTCCGTACGAGGACGCGCAGTTCGAAGTCGTGTTGATGGACGGCGCGGCCGTGTCACGGGCCTCGATCCGCGAGGCGCATCGCGTCCTCAAGCCGAGCGGACATCTCTTTTTCATCGTGCCCGAGAAGACGCGCCGTCAGGCGGGACTCTCGGTGCCTGACGTCTATTCGCTCATCCGCGACGGGTTTGACATCGTCGACGTGGAGCGTCCCGCCTGGTGGCGGTTCGGGGTCAGCGGACGGATGCTGACGATCTCGGCGCGCAAGAAGACGTGGAAGACCTACAAGGGCCTCGCGCATGACGGCACGTTGCCCTTCGGATTCAGGAGCCGGTCATGAGCATCTTCACGCCGTTTCTGCTGGTTGCCGCGCTGTCCTCGTCGGACGCGATCGCCGTGCTCCTCAATTCGGCGGCGGCGACGAGTCCGACGCGGTTCGCCGAAGCACAGCAGCTCGTCCTGAAGGAAGCGAAGGAGGGCAAGCCCCTCCAGCAGTTCGTTGTTGGCGTGACGACGAAGGATCCGAAGGCCGCCAAGGCGTATGCGGATGCTTCGCGCGACAAGATCCGGCGTCTCGCGGAAGACCGCGACAATCCGCTGGCGTGGTATTTGCTTTCGATGGAGAAGAACGACTTTCGGATGCTCAAGCGGGCGGCGGACGGCGGGAACATTCAGGCGCTCAATGCGCTCGGGTCGATTCTGATCCAGACGTCCTTTGACCATAAGATCGACACGAATCGTCTGGAGAAGGCCCTTGCCCAAGGGTTCAATTGCTTTCGGCGTGCGGCGGCGCAGCGTGATCCGAACGGTTACATCAACCTGGGGACGTGTTATTTGCGCGGGTTCGGCTGCGAGCCCGATTTTGCACTGGCGCATCAGTGCTTCCGTGCGGCTGCCGAGGCGGGACATCCCGAGGGCATGGACTATGTTTCGGCGAATTTCGAGAACGGACATGGCGTCGAGAGGAATCCCGAACTGGCGCTCCTCTGGCGGATGAAGGCCAAGGCCGTGAGGGGCGACAAGGCCGCGCAGGAGTGGCTGAAGAAGTAGGTTGAGGTTGGAGGTTGAGGTTGAGGATATTGTTTCTTGGCGATGTGGTCGGGGGGCCCGGACGGCGGATGCTTCAGAAACATCTGAAGCGTGTGCGCGCGGAACTGGGGTTGGCGGCGGTCGTCGTCAATGCCGAGAACTGCGCGGCCGGTTCGGGTATTACGGCGGCACTCGCGAAGGAGATCTTCGAGGCGGGCGCGGATGCGATTACGCTCGGGGACCACACGTGGGCGCAGAAGGAGTTCCCGGGACAGATCGGGGCGATTGCGAATTTGGTGCGGCCTTCGAATTTTCCGTCCGAATGTCCGGGCAAGGGCTGGTGTCTGGTGACGCTCCCGACCTGCCGCTTTGCGATTCTCAACCTGCACGGGCGCGTCTTCATGAATCCGGTGGACTGTCCCTTCAAGGCCGCCGATCGCGCACTGAACGAGATGCCGAAGGACGTTCCGGTCTTCGTAGATTTCCATGCCGAGGCGACGAGCGAGAAGATCACGCTCGGCCATTATCTGGACGGCCGCGTGACCGCCGTCGTGGGGACGCATACGCACGTGCAGACCTCCGACGCGATGCTGCTGCCGAAGGGGACGGCCTATCTCACCGACCTCGGCATGACGGGGCCGTACATCTCCTCGATCGGCCGTGATCTCAAGCCGGTCACCAAGAAGTTCGTGACGGGCCTTCCCGCGCGTTTTGAGGTCGCCGACGGACCTTGTACGCTGGAAGGGGCGATTGTCGATTTTGATCCGGTTACGCGGAAGGCGTCGGCGATCGAGACCTTCCGCGTCCGCGAATGACAGCTTTCGGCATTCGCTTTGCGCGGTGGGTTTTGGTAAAATATGTATCAATACTTGTTTCAAGGGAGTGAAGATGGAGAAAGTCAAGGTTGAGATTTGTTGCGGCACGGCGTGCTACCTGCTGGGTGCCGTGCAGCTGATGCGGCTTGAGGAACGGCTTCCGGAGAAGCTGAAGGACAAGGTTGAGTTTGAGGCGAAGGGCTGCCTGGGGCTGTGCAATGATGACAAGCTTGGCGGGGCTCCGTACGTGCGTTTCAACGGAACCGAACCGATGGCGGGCGCGACGCCGGACAAGGTGGTCGCCCGCATCCGTGAAATTCTTGGAATGGAGGAAATCTGATGAATCAGGCTGCTCAATACATTCGCCGTGAGTTGGCGATCCGTCTTGTCCGTGCGTTCGACGCGGGGAAGCTGCGTGAGGAGATCGACCAGATCGCCGTCAAGATGCGTCCGAAAAACGAGCCGAGCTCGCGTTGCTGCGTCTATCACGACCGTGCGGTCATCAAGTACCGCCTGATGGCGCTTCTCGGGTATTCGACCGAAGACGAGTCGGACGAGGCAAAGATGCTCGCAAGTTATCTCGATGACATCATCGCCGATGTCGAGCAGGGCAAGGATCCGTATGCGAAGCTCGACCACCGCATGTCGCCGCTTTCCGTGTGCGGACCGGCGTGTTCGGGCTGTCCTGACGCGAAGGTCGTGACAACCGAGAACTGCCGTGGCTGCTTTGCGCGTCCGTGCATGTACAACTGTCCGAAGAAGGCGGTCTCGATCGTCGGCGGACGGAGCGTGATCGACCAGTCGCTCTGCATCAAGTGCGGCAAGTGCGTGACGGCGTGTCCGTACCACGCGATTGTGAAGACGAGTGTGCCGTGCGAGGACGCGTGTCCCGTCGGCGCGATCAAGAAGAACGAGTTCGGTGTCGCGCAGATCGATTTCGCGAAATGCATCTTCTGCGGCAAGTGCTTCAACGCGTGTCCGTTCGGCGCGGTGATGGAGCGTTCGCAGCTCATGCAGATCCTGCTCGCGATGAAGAAGGGTGAGAAGCTCGTCGCGATGGTTGCCCCAGCGGCGACGAAGTCGTTCCCCGGTAAGATCGAACAGCTCCTGACGGCCTGCAAGAAGGCGGGTTTCGCGGAGGTGATGGAAGTCGCGCTCGGCGCCGAGAAGACGACGCGTCACGAGACGGCGGAGTTCGTCGAGCGCTACGAGAGGGATCCGAAGACGCTTATGACGACGAGCTGCTGTCCCGCGTGGGTCAACCTTGTCGCGAAGCACCTCCCCGATTTCATCGACAAGGTCTCGCTCACGCCGAGCCCGATGGTCTATTCGCGCGAGATGATGAAGGAGAAGAACCCGACGCTCAAGACGGTCTTCATCGGCCCGTGTGTCGCGAAGCGGTCCGAGGCGCGCCGGAAGGACGTCGACTTCGTGCTCTCGTTCGAGGAGCTCGGGGCGATCCTCGCCGCGCGGAACATCGACGTGATGACCTGCGAGGCGTATCCGGTCGAGCGTCCCGCCGAGGCGACGGCCCGCAACTACTCGAAGAGCTGCGGCGTCACAGAGGCGGTCATCAAGGAAGCGCTCTCGAAGATCCCCGACTTCAAGCTCAACTCGAAGCAGATCAACGGCATCGACAAGAAGCAGATCGCGATGATCAAGATGTACCTGTCGGGCAAGATCCCGACGAACTTCCTCGAGGTCATGGCCTGTCCGGGCGGCTGCGAGAACGGTCCTTGCTCCATCGGGTGAACGATCTTGTTCAGGCGTTGACGAGGTTGCCGTCTGAAACCGCCACGACTCCGTCGTCGCACGAGACCGCTGTGTGCTGTACCGGACCAGGGGAATGTCGCGTCTCCTTTGCGGTTGCGGGGACGGTATTCGGAGTTGTGAGGGGTGTGGGGTGGGGAGTCGGTGCTACGCGATCGCGAGCATCGCTTCGACGGCGCGCTTGGCGCGGGTTGCGATCTCTTCGGGAACCGTCACGATCGTTTCGCCATTCTTGAGGCAGTCGCGGAGATTCTCGAGCGTCGTCTTCTTCATGTTCGGACAGACCATGCGCTCGACGATCGGGTAGAAGGTCTTCTCGGGATTCTCCTTGCGGAGACGGTGGAGGATGCCGACTTCCGTGCCGACGAGAATTTCCTTTGTCGTCGTCTCGCGGGCGAAGGCGCACATGCCGCCCGTCGAGAGCGCGTGGTCGGCCGCGTCGCGGACGGGCTTGGCGCATTCGGGATGGACGAGAACCGGCGCGCCCGGATGGGCGGCGCGGGCCTCGGCGATGGCCGTCGGGGTGATCATCTGGTGGGTCGGACAGTAGCCCGGCCAGAGCGTGTAGTCACGGCCGAGAAGGCCGGCGATGTGTCCCCCGAGATGCTGGTCGGGGACGAAGAGGATCTTCTCGTCAGGGGCGAACGTCTTCATCACGCGCTCGGCGTTGCCGCTCGTCACGCACATGTCGCACTCGGCCTTGACCTCGGCGGTCGAATTGACGTAGCAGACCGCTTTTGCGCCCGGGTACTTCGCCTTCAGCTCGCGGACCTGTGCGCCCGTGATCATATCGGCCATTGGACAGCCGGCGGAGGCGTCGGGAATGAGGACGGTCTTGTCGGGATTCAGGATTGCCGCCGTCTCGGCCATGAAGTAGACGCCGCAGAAAACAATTGTCTCTGCCTCGACAGAAGCCGCCTTGCGGGCAAGTTCGAGGGAGTCGCCTGTGTAGTCGGCGACGTCTTGGACTTCGCCCCGCGTGTAGTTGTGGGCGAGGATAACGGCCTTCTTGGCGGCTGCGAGTGCGCGAATTTCTTCCTGGATCGTCATTTTATGTCAGATTTATTGCTGGGAGACGCCGCGGCCGAGGACGGCTCGCGGTACGGGGATGCCGACAAAATAGTATTATACCATAGTCGCGGATTTGATATAATGTGAGTCAGCTAAAAAAGTTTGTCAGATTTTGTCGGCTGGCTTTCCTTGCTCGGCAGAAAGGAAAACGTAACATGAACAAGAAACTCATTGCACTTCTGGGCGTCGTCGCCCTCTCCGCCGGTGCCTTCGCGGGACCTCGTCACGGCTTCGGTCCTCGTCCGATGCCGCATCACATGCCGATGCACCACATGTCTCACCATCACCACCACCACCGTGGTCACAACGGTTTCTGGGGTGGGTTCGTCGGCGGCGTTGTCGGCGGAATCGCCTACAGCGCGTTCTCGGATCCCGTCGTTGTCTCGCGTTCGACGACTGTCGTGACGACGCCGACCGTGGTGACGCAGCCTGTCGTCGTGCAGCAGCCCGTGGTCGTTCAGCAGCCCGTGGTGCAGCAGGTCGTCCAGCAGCCGGTCACGACGGTGCAGAACGTCTGGGTCGAGGGACGCTACGTCGATCAGGTTCAGGCCAACGGCACGGTTGTCCGCGTCTGGCAGCCCGGCCATTACGAGCAGCGTACTGTCATGGTTCAGTGACGAGGTTGAGGTGGAGGTAGGAGATGATTGATTTCGAGAAGCAGTTCGGTAATCCGGGATATCAGACGGCGCGTCAGACGACCGCCGTCGCCTCGGTCTTCAAGATTGTCTACGGTTGGATGGCCGGCGGGTTGGCGCTCTCGGGCCTTGTCGCGTGGTACACGTGGACGAGCGGACTCTGGGAGCGCATCCTGACGGGCGGCGGCTTTACGATTTGCATCATTGCCGAGCTGGCGCTTGTCTTCGTGCTGAGCGCCGCGATCGGGAAGCTCCCGACCGCGGTCGCCTATCTTCTTTTCGCCGCTTACGCCGCGGTGAACGGACTCACGCTCTCGGTTGTCTTCATCGCCTACGAACTTGCGCTCGTGCAGAAGGTCTTCTTCATCACGGCCGGCATGTTCGGCGGGTTGGCACTCTGGGGGACGTTCACAAAGGGCGATCTCTCGTCCGTCGGCTCGATTTGCGGCATGGCGCTCTGGGGACTCATCCTTGCGATGGTCGTCGGCATCTTCTGGCATTCGACGGGACTCGAGACGCTGATCACCTTCGCGGGCATCGCAATTTTCTCGGGCCTGACGATGTACGACGCGCAGAAGATCAAGCAGATGGCCGCGGCGGAAGGGACGATGGATTCGGAATCTCTGCAGAAGGTCGGCATCATGGACGCACTGGCCCTCTACCTCGATTTCGTCAACCTCTTCCTCTACCTGCTCAGGTTCTTCGGGCGCAAGAAATAGTTGAAGTCGGGAGTTGAAGTTGAAGAGTGGATGTAAAGTCTTTTGGGGACTGATCGTCGCGGTGTGGTCACTCGTTTCCTTTGGGGGACGGGTGACTATTCTTCACACGAACGACATTCACGGGAAGATCGGTCGGAAGGGGGCACTTGCCTATGCGCAGGTCGCTGCGTATCGGGATCGGCTTCGCGCGAGGGGCGAGGCGGTGTTCCCCGCCTACTCGGTCGTGACGGCCGGCACGACGCGTGTCGCGGTCGTGGGGCTTGCAACGCCGGAAACGCCGACGCTCTCGTCGGCGAATGCCCCGCTCCGCCAGCTCTCGGGCTACCTGCTCGATTACGAGAACCGCGAAGGTTCCGGACGCATCGTCGAGCGATAAGGGGTGATTTGCTATAATACGACTTATGACAACGGTAACGAAGACGGTTAAGTTTGACGCGGCGCATATTCTCACGAACCATCAGGGGCTCTGCAAGAACCTGCATGGACACACCTATCGGGTCGACGTGTCGGTGGTCGGGGACGAATCACGTGACATGGTCATCGACTTCAAGGAGCTGAAGAACCTCGCGACCGAGGTGATTTGCGAGAAGTTCGACCACGCGTTCATCTACAACACCGCGTCCGCCGGCGAATGTGAGATCGCTGCGGTCGTCGAGAAGAACGGCATGCGCACCGTCGCGATTCCGTTCCGTTCCACGGCCGAGAACCTCGCGAAGTACTTTCACGAACTCCTCGCCCCGCGGATTGCCGCGCCGTCGCAGATCGCGTCGGTCAGGGTCTGGGAAACGGCGGACAGCTGCGCGGAATACCGCGCGTGAGAGGATGCGGGATGATGACCGTGAAGTGCACCTGCCGCGTTTTGCTTGGACTGCTCGTCGCGCTGACGGCGGTGGCACTGCGGGCGGATTGTCTAGACGAACTCCTGCCCGTGCCGCGATTCGTGGCGCGAAGTGCGGACGTGCAGCCGAAACTCGCGGCGCACGATTCAGCAGGCGCGTATTGTCTGCGTGTCAAGAATGGGCGGCCGAGTGTCTCGGGCGATGCGGAAGGGCAGCGCTACGCGCGCGTCACGTTCGGACAGCTCAAGAAGCTCGCCGGCAAGGGGACTGTCCCCGACTGCACGATCTGCGACTGGCCGGCGTTCAGGTATCGCGGGGTGATGCTCGACTGCGGACGCAACTACCAGTCCGTCGAGTCGATCCGCGACCTGATGGACCACATGGCGAAGTACAAGCTGAACGTCTTCCATTGGCACATCACCGACGACTACGGCTGGCGACTCGAGTCCAAGCGGCATCCCGAACTGCAGGCCGACAAGGCGTTTTCGCGTCAGGTCGGCAAGTTCTACACGCAGCGGGAGGTCCGCGAGACGGTCGCCTACGCGAAGAAGCGCGGCATCACGGTGATCGTCGAGCTCGACATGCCGGGACACACCCTCGCGTTCCGCAAGGCGACGGGCTTCAAGACGCTTGCGACGGAAGAGGCGAAAGTGATGCTCGGCGACCTCATCGACGAGCTCTGCGAACTGTTGCCGCAGGAGGACCTACCGATCATCCATCTTGGGACGGACGAGGCGCGTGAGCCGGGCGAGAAGGTGCCGCAGGGCCATCTCGACTATTGGGCGAACAAGGTGACGGGCCACGGCCGTACGCTGATGGGCTGGTCGCCGGGACTCCGCCTGCCGGGACAGGGCATCAAGCACCTCTGGCGTGGCGCGACCGATCCGCGTGGTGACCGGTGCGGCTACATCGACTCGCAGAACCTCTACTACGTCAACCACGTCGACGCGGAGGAGATCCTAGGCGTCGCCGCCTATCAGCAGCCCTGCCGCTGGGGCGCACCCGAGGAGAAGCTCGGGGCGATGATGTGCGTCTGGCACGACGATGCGATCGCCGAGACGGAGGACGTCGCGCGGATGAACTTCGTCTACCCGGCCGTGGCGCTACTCGCGGACAACTTTTGGCGCGGACGCGAAAAGGATGCGTCCGACCTCTACGGACGGTTGCCGCATCCGAGCGATCCACGCTTTGCGGTGGTGGTCGATCTCGAGCGGCGACTCCTCGCGCAGCGCGACAGGGTGCTGACGAACCTGAAGCATCCTTTTCCCTATGTCGCCCAGACGGCGATGCGGTGGCAGATGACGAACGGCGCCGACGGGTCGGTGGTCGCGACGGACATTCCCCAGGCGACGGTCTCGCCGCGTCACTTCTGGTATCCGCAGGGCGCCTATTGGCCGAAGGGGGACGGCATGGCGGTACTCGAGACCTGGATCACGGCGCCGAGGGAAATCGACTGCGGCGCATGGATCGGCATGACGGGCTTCTCGCGGTCCGACGGGCGCAGCCGCGACGCGCCGACGCCGAAGCGCGGCCAGTGGAACAAGCACGGCGCGACGGTCGAGCTGAACGGCGTTCCGATTCCGCCGCCCGACTGGACGCATCCCGGCGTCGGCGGGAATCCGAAGGAAACGCCGCTTGTCGACGAGGATTACTGGTATCGTGCCCCGACGCCGATCCATCTCAAGAAGGGTGTCAACCACGTCAAGCTGACGCTGCCGAAGAAGGGTGGCTGGAAGTGGATCGGCACGTTCGTGCCCGTCGAGGGCTCAAGTGACCATCCGCGCGAAGTGAGTGGTCTCTCGTTCTCGGCGAGTCAACCGTGAGCCGTCCGTCGGTCCTGAACATTTGGTCGCGAAAGTATGGTATAATCTAATCCTCAAATCATTCCTAAGGAGAAACCTCATGAGAGATCTGTTCGTTGTTGGCGCTGGTGGGTTCGGACGTGAAGCGGTGTGGACCGTCGAGCGCATCAACAAGGCGTCGCAGCAGCCGCAGTGGAACGTGATCGGCTTTGCGGACGACGATCCGAAGAAGGCGACGGGCAATTTCGAGGGCTACCCGATGCTCGGCTCGATCGAGAAGGCGTCGAAGGATCATCCGGGCGCGTCCGTTTTCATCGCCATTGGCGACAATGCGATCCGTCGGAAAATCTATGCGCAGCTGCGCGGACATGACTTCCCGGCGCTGATCGATCCCTCGGCGCAGGTCTCACCGACGACCGAGTTCAAGCATGGCACGTACATCGCCTGCGAGGCGGTCGTCTCGGTCGGCACGGAGATCGGCAAGTTCGTCATCATCAACGCGCGTGCGGGCGTCGGCCACGACTCGGTCGTCGGCGACTTCGCGAACATCGCGCCGGGCGTTTCGCTTTCGGGCCACACGAAGATCAAAGACGATGTCTTCATGGGTACGAACAGCTGCACCGCGCCGGGCATGACCGTCGGCAAGGGCGCGATCGTCGCGTGCGGTACGCCCGTTCTGAAGGACGTCGCGCCGGGCACGACGCTCTCGCCGTTCGGTACGCTCAAGGCGTGATTGCGGAGATAGGTGGAGAGATAGGTGGAGAAAAGAGGTGGAGGTGGACAATGGATATTAAGATTCTTTCTGTTGTCGTGGCGGGTTTGTTTGCCGGGTGTTGGTGTGATTGCAAGTGCTCTGTGCCGCGGGCCGTGGACTGGGGGACGACCAAGTTTGGCGAAGCTGCGCATCTCTACACGATCCAGGCCGGCGGAGACCTTAAGCTAGTTGTCTCGGACTTCGGCGGACGCCTCGTCAAGTGCTTCGCGCCTGACCGCAACGGCAAGACTGCGGATGTCACGCTCGGCTGGAATACGGTCGGCGAGTACGAGACGCTCGGCTTCTCGATGGGTACGCTGATCGGCCGCTTCGGCAACCGCATCAAGGACGGCAAGTTCTCGATTGACGGGACGGAGTACCAGCTCGCCCTCAACGAGACGAAGCCGGCGCCGCGTCATTGCAACCTGCATGCGGGCCCGGACGGTTGGGATACGAAGGTCTGGAAGGCGGAGCCGTTCAAGAAGGGCCACGCCGAGAAGGGCGTCGTCTTCACGCTTGTCTCGCCTGACGGCGACATGGGCTTCCCGGGAACGGTGACGGCGAAAGTGACCTACACGGTTCGCGGCAACACATGGCGCGTCGACTATGAGGCGACGACCGACAAGCCGACGGTCATCAATCTCACACACCATTCCTACTGGAACATGGCGGGCGAGGCGAGCGGCAATGTCCTCAAGCAGAACCTCCAGATCTTCGCCGATCAGTACACGCAGACGGACGCGGGGCTGATTCCGACGCAGAATGCCGCGGTCGAGGGCACGGGCTTCGACTTCCGCGAGATGCGTCCGATCGACGCGAAGGCCGACTGGATGGCGGCGCAGGCGTCGCTGGCCTGCACGGACAACTGGTACGACCACAACTTCGTCCTGAACGG
This sequence comes from uncultured Verrucomicrobiota bacterium, assembly GCA_945834475.1. Lineage (GTDB taxonomy): Bacteria > Verrucomicrobiota > Kiritimatiellia > RFP12 > UBA1067 > UBA1067. The sequence continues at coordinate 2,110 of CAMAHK010000005.1, read as the reverse complement.
CAAGATGGGCGAGCTGCATCCCGCCGCGACGATGGAAGACCCCGTTTCGGGCCGCCGCGTCGAGGTCTGGACGACCGAGCCCTGCATGCAGATGTACGGCGCACAGAACATGACGACGGATCTTCCGGCGAAGGAGGCCGGCAAGACGCTTTGCCAATTTGCCGGTATGGCGCTCGAGACCCAGCATTATCCCGATTCGCCGAACCGTCCCGATTTCCCGACGACGGTGCTGCGTCCGGGCGAGACTTTCCGCTCGACGACCGAATACCGTTTTTCGGCGAAGTAACGTTGGAAGAGGAGGCGAGGCGCCTCCTCTTCTGTGTCTTGGCTCCTTGGGAGTTAAGGGCGAGCTTAGAGGATTTCGATCTTCTGGGGTTGAGATTCGGCGCGCTTCTTGATGGCGACGGTGAGGACGCCGTTTTCGAGCTTGGCCGTGAGGGTGGCCGGATCGGCCATTTCCGGGAGATCGATGCTGATCGCGTAGTTGCAGTGCTCGAACTCGGCGGCGACCTGGCGGAAGCCGGCCGGATTCTGGAACTTTGCCTTCGTCTTCAGCGAGAGCGTCTTGCCGTCCATATGCAGTTCGGCATCCTCTTTTGCAATGCCGGGGACTTCGACCTTCAGCTCGTAGGCGTTGGGCTGTTCGGCTAGGGTCGCTGCGGGAACCACGAATTTCTCTTCGTTCATGATCGTCTTCCTTTCTGAAATTACTGAATGGTGATCTTGCGGACGCCCGCCGCCTCGGCCTTCGGAAGCTCGATGCGGAGGATGCCGTTGGTGAACTTGGCGTTGGCCTTCTCGATGTTGACACGGAAGGGGAGCTCCAGGCGGCGGCTCCAGGCGGGCGGATCGGGTTGCTCCGCGCCCTCGGCTTTCGGCTTCTTGTCGGCGATCGTGATCGCCTGCGCCTCAAGCGTGAGGTCGACGTCGGCGGCGGTGCGCCCCGGAAGCTCCAGGTCGATCATCACCGCGTGGTCGTCGAGATAGACGTTGGCCGGCGGAAAACGTCCCGCCGCGTGAGCCCTCACGAACCGGCTTGTCCGGCTCTGCGTGTCGAAGAGCTCGTCCAGAAGCGCCCAGGGATTCATGTTGATCAGTGTGTTCATGTTGGTGTTTCCTTTCTTTTGAAATCGTCACCAACGGAGAAGTAAACTCCGTGCCAAGCGCCTAAATGCCCGAAAAGCGGGACACCTTCGGGCCAAATTGGCGCGGAGTGTGTCAGATTGTCCGGCTGGGTGGGAGGTTGGCGTTCATTGTGGCGAGGCAGGAGTGCCTCGCCCCCGTTGGAGATAAAGAAACGCCATCACTTGCTGGTGATGGCGTCTTGGCTTTCTAATAAGCGACCTGGAGGTCGCTTCCCCTTTGTCGCTTATTCTTTGTCGCTTCCTCTTTAGGCCTTGGGCCAGAACTTGTCGGAGAGCTTGGAGGGGATGCCCACTTCGCCCTTGTCGAAGTTCTTCGCGAGGATCTTCCAGCCGAGGTCGAGGGCCTCTTCGAGCGGGATGTTGACCGAAAGGTCCATCATCGACTTCTCGAAGTCCTTGCCGTAGGTCAGGAGCTTCAAATCCCAGTCGGACATCTTGAAGCCCATGGACTGCTTCTCGACCGTTTCCTTGTACTGGGCGTAGAGTTTGATCATCGCGTCCATCACCGTGCGGTGGTCTTCGCGCGTGTTCTTGTTGACCTGCTGTTTCAGACGCGAGAGCGAGCCGAACGGCTCGATGCGTCCGTTCTTGAGGTAGAACTGGCCTTCGGTGATGTAGCCCGTGTTGTCCGGCACCGGGTGCGTGACGTCGTCGCCCGGCATCGTCGTGACGGCGAGAATCGTGATCGAGCCCGCGCCGTCGAAGTCGACGGCCTTCTCGTAACGCGAGGCGAGCTGCGAGTAGAGGTCGCCAGGATAGCCGCGGTTCGAGGGAATCTGTTCCATCGTGATCGCGATTTCCTTCATCGCGTCCGCGAACGAGGTCATGTCCGTCAAAAGGACGAGGACGTCCTTGCCCTTGAGCGCGAACTTCTCGGCGACCGCGAGCGAGACATCCGGGACGAGCATGCACTCGACCGTCGGGTCGGCGGCCGTGTGGACGAACATCACGGTCTTCGCGAGCGC
>CAMAHK010000004.1 GCA_945834475.1 uncultured Verrucomicrobiota bacterium | reverse complement strand
ACCACCAAAACACCTAGACCGTATTTATTAATCATTTGGGTTTGCTCCTAAATACTTATTAAAGCCTGACGTTCCGTCAAGGAATTCTTCATATTTCCGATGAACGATCTTTTTCCCTGCGCCAATACCCTCTCCATCATAATCTACAATTCCAACATGTCCTGATCCTATGGAGGCGGGGTGACCGACGATATAGCCAGGCTCGGGCCAAGGAGTACTTCCCAAGTATTGCCATCCTGCTATACGAACATTTCCTTTCGCCCACTCATTAGCCACTGGAGGATAACTACTATCCGCAAACAACACGTGGGAGGAGTGATGCTGAACTGGAATTGACAACCCTGCAGACAAGGCGACATCAGCCACAAAGGCATTGCATTTCCATGAACCTACTGGAACTTCCGAAAACCCGTTACGCGTCGGCAGAAATTCCTCTTTTGCATACATCGCATTCCCCAGCATTGATCTTGCCGCAGACCTCATGTTGAGCTGCTCTTGCGTTGAGGCAACACCTATGTGATTGGCATCCCCAATGCTGTGCAAACCTATCCGCAAGTCTTCATCCTCTGTCCACGAATAGAAAACATCCGTCCACTGCGGACCAGAGAACACGGCTCGCGCCTTGATGATGAAAATTCCGCTCTCGGACATCGTGCGAGTGATTGCATATCCCAGGTCTGACCAATCCCGCCAGCCCGTATAGGTTCGATCAGACCGCAGCTTGGCATCATACCACAAGGTGGACGGGATGACAGAAGCTGTCGGCTCAGCAACAATAGCAACAGATACCGGCGAGCCGACCAGAACCGCAACGTCTTGCACCGCGTCATCATTGACAGATATCCTCTTGGGCGAGACAACCGTGAGACTGCTGCGAACAGAACTGGCAACAACTCCGTTTGCATCAAGATATTCGCAAAGCATCGTGACATCACCGACCGAAGAACTGACGGTTGTTCCATCAATCGGGAATGCGATTTCGTGTTCGCGAGTGCCGCCGAAGGAGTGGTTGCCCAAGCCAGACTGTCGTACCGTGACCTTATCAGATCCCTCGGCCAGGGAGACTCGGATCACGCCATTCGTCGAAACGCAATAATCGCCGTTGCGAAAGAGTTCGATCTGCGCATCCAGAGTCTCGGTCGCCGTCCTTCCCGGCCGAACATTCCACCACGCGAAGATGTAGGAATTACTCGACGTCTGCTCAACCGTGAACGCCCCCTCACGCGGCACCATCGCCACGGAAACCGGCAACGAAACAAACGGCACATCGTAAGACGACGCCACAAGTCCACCCTGCGAATAAACAACGACGCCCGAAAGGCGATTCGTCCCAAGCGGAAACACCCAATCCGCCGCGAACGCCTGATAGTAATCGTCATCCCAAGCCCCGCGAATCCCCCACTGCGACCGCCCCAACACCGTACCGCGGCGCGTCTCGCCCGCGGCACTCTCCAAGCCCTCTCGCCCACTCTCCACGTTCTTCACCTCTACACAGCCATCCGCGCACTCGCCGTCCACGCCTCGAATCGCCGCAACAATTTCCCCCTGTGTCATCCCCAGCGTCGTCTTCAGCCCCAAGACTTCGGCGCAAGCAGCCCGCTCGACCTCGTTCGTCGCATCGATCTCTCCGACAGCATTCTTCTCCTCGTTCGTCGGGAACGAGTTCATCACCGCGCCATAAAGGCATGTCCCCAACAACGCCGGTCCTATGAGGTTCGTCAGTTTCATTCGATGACGACCTTCAGGCCCTTGGGACTCATCTGAACGGAAATCGCCTCGTCTGGAGCGTCAAGGCCACGCGCCACGACCCGCCCGTGCGTCCAGAGCGCGGCAAACATCGCATCCGTCGCGCGTCCCTCGGCGAGAACGCTGTCGCCCTCCCGCGCGGCAAAGCGACGCGGACGGCGGCGGGCGTCCAGATCGACCCGCCAACGCAGCGTCCGGCGATCAGCCGAACAGATCTCCTGCCCAAATCGCGTCTCGACATTCGTGCGGCGGTCGCGCCAAAACCACGCGCCGCAGTCCCACCCCAGGACAAAGTCACGCTCACATCGTCCTAGCGCCCCGTCGCCATTCGCATCACAGCCGAAGCAGATCTCGACATTGTTCGTCGGCGTCGCACGAAGCGAAAGCGTGACGTCAAAGTACCCGAGGCCGTCACCCACCGCAGTCGCAACCGCCGCACCAAGACAGACATTCGTCGACACCTCCGTATCAGCGTACTCCGGCGCAGACAAAGGAGCGACAGCGACCGTCGCCGCACCCGATACAGCAGCAATGAGACAAAAGACCTCTATGATCGCTGTTTTCACAATTTTCTACCCCGCGCAAGTCTCATAAATCCGAGATTATAGGTCTGACCTTGAGTCTCATATTTATGAGACTGTCACCCTTTCACAGCTGCCGCGTAGAGGTCGAAGAGGTGGGCGACGCGCTCGGCGTCGTTCGCGAACTTCTTGCCGTAGGCCTTGTCAACGAGCGCATCAAGATGCTGGTGCGCCTTTAGAAGATCGGGCGGCATGGTCTCGGGATTGTAGAGAATCGCCAGCCCGAGGACGTCAACCACTAACCAACGCCAGAAGTTCTTTCTCATCTTGCTTTGCCAACTGACATCCGGCTTAGCATCAACCGTAAAGACACTTCTTCAGCGCATTGCCATAGACATTACCTTCGGGCAGGCTGACAGCCGAAAAGGCTTCCTGAACCTTGTACACCGTCGTGCAATGTTCCTCGATGACATCAAGCGGCATGATTTCACCCTTTGGGACATCCTTGAAGTCCTTTGTGTAATCGTATGCCAAGAAGTGTATAGCGGCTGGCTGGGTCGGGAATGACGGAATTTTGTCCTTACCACCCAATCTGTTAAGAACGCGCTTATAGATAGGTAGCGGGCAGACGAAATAAAGCCCCGTCTTGCAAAGCTCCTCTCGCTGAAGAACCTGGCCTTTGTAGATGAGCTGCGGAATGATGCGCTTTGAGACATTCTCCCAGTTGAGCCCAACCGTATCAGCCACGAAATTTTGTTTCACTTTATATGACATAGACAAACCATTAAGTACATGTCCACAAGTATCAAAGCACATCCCGCTCATAAACATCGAACTGGATGGTGTGGCTGGCGTCTGGAAATTCAACAAACCACCCGTCAACGGCATCCGGAGACAGATTCTCTCGCTTTACAATCAACGATATTTCATGCTCAATCCACGTTTCTGCCTTATCCAGCGTTGAGAACACGGCAATATCTGTTTTATTCCCATGACCCGGCAATTGTTCGCTAACAGTGACAACAATAACGGATGAACCCGACATCATCGGCAACTCCTCATCAGTATCCGATTAACATAATTCCCTTCAAAGGAAGTATGATTCGATTGCTTATATACATTGTTTCAAGAAACTGATACACCCTGTCAAAGTCAAGATGCGAACGATACTTATTTCGCACGGCCAGCACCAAATACTCAACCTCAAACATCATCGATGCCTCAAAGATATCCTTCAAGAACCGATGATTTTCAATTGCCTGCCCTGCCTCGACCTCAATCACAATCCGCCCATCAGCACTTAGAGCGTCAGCAAAAAAAGACTTATCGATATGATTGTCGCGCCCAAACAGAACTGGCACGTCAATCTTCTTTTCTACAGATTTCCCCGTCTCGACTTTAAAACCAAGGGACATAAGGTGGGGACATAAGAACGCGAGCACCTCATTAGATGTCAACGAGTGAGTCGCTGAACATATATCACCTTCAACTTTCTGAAAAGCCTTTACGATATTTTGCAACTCTTCGGTTATGCCACGTGAGCGCGGGAATTGCTGATATTGCATGTCTTAATCCTTTCCACAATCAAGCAACATCGACAAACCTGAGATACTCTTTGAAGAGGTGGTTGCGCTGGTCTAACGTACTGCGAATCGGAGCGTTGATCGAGAAGCCCTGACACGGCGGGCCGCCAGCAATCAACGCAAGCTGACCTTTTCTGATTCCAAGTTGCTTGCGAATGCTTTCCGCGTCAAGTTTGCGAATGTCTTGGGTCATCACGGTTGTACCCGGATGATTCTTCCTGTAGGTGTCGGCATACTGCGGAACGATTTCCGACGCAAAGATGCTGTGAAATCCAGCCTCCTCCAGTCCCTCTGAAAGCCCGCCCGCGCCCGCAAAAAGGTCGATCATTGCATACTTAACGCCGTCGGCCGGACGCTTGTTTACGATATCAAGCTTTGAAAGATCCTTATCGATAACCCCGAAGAAATCCATCTGCACGGGGTTGAACGCACACGCCGACTTCCATTTGTTGAAGTAGGGTTTAATCTTCTCAAAGATATTGGGAATCGACTTGCCGCCACAATCCGGCAACGGCTTGGCGTAAAACTCAGCGTCAATCTTCCCTGTCCAGCGCGTGGAACAAACATACACTTCGGAGGAAGGATTGGCGAGCAACTTCGAAGCCGAGGTCTTCTTTTTCAGCGCGAAAAGCACATACCGTTTGCTATGCGGCGTAGACGACATCGAATAACCATTTTCCTTAAGCCAAGACTTCTCCACAACTTGCGAGAACGCAGCCGTGTAAGCGAGCGGCAGTTCGTCGCCAGCATACAGCACAATCGACGTGAACTTTTCGTAGACTTTCGCATCGGCACTGTCAGGCAACGGGAGGTTATAGACCTTCCGCTCCTGAATCCAAGCCTTGTTCTCTAGACGATAAGTACCGACAAGGACACTCTGGGACTTGTTTTCTTTTTGTGATGTTTCAGACTTGCTCATATGAAATCAAAAAAATTACTCTATCATTATACCATTTCAGACCGAAACACTGCTATCGCTCCTCAGGAAATTCGCGCAGCTTTAAGATTTAAGAATCGTCCCGGGCCAGAAGCAATCGACAAAACCCTGCGAGCCGTCCGCGAACTTCACGCGATGCTCGAAGGTCGCCTGTTGGACGGTATCGACGCCGAAAACCTCGAAGAACTCCTTCAGGAACGACTGCGCCTGAGACTTCTCGTCAAAGGCCGACTTCCACCGCTTCGAGAAGGCCGTCGCCGCCTTGCGAATCTCGTTCCATGATTTCATCCGGTAAAACTCCTTAGGCCAGAAACTTGCACAACATACCTTAAGTGGTTATTGTACCAAAATCCCGCTCCGTTGAGTTGCAACACCTATTACCCATTTTCTGATTTTAACCGCAGGCGGCTTCGCCGCACGCAGAAAGGACAACAACCAACCTTAGTGCTCGGGGCGACGACATTTTGAATCGGGCGCAAATCTGCGTGTCGCGAAGCGACCTGCTGTTAAATCGGCTATTAATGGGTAAGCGCCAGTCTATCGGGGCAGAGGCGAGCCGCTCGTCATAGCGCTCGGCGAGATCGGGTTGATGGCCGTTGAAACCGACCTTCAGTAGACCTTCACTTCCCCAAAGCCGACCTCTCCCGTCCCCTCGCCCAGCGTGTAGGCATAGACGCCGACGCGGTCGCCGCGGTAGTTCCCCCAGCGGAGCGTGAAGTCGATCCCCGCGTCCGTGAACGACTTTCCGTCCGTCGAAGAGGCGAAGCGGGCGACGCCTTTCGCATTCCACTCGGTCTTCAGCACGACGCACGTCGGCATGTCCGTCGCGAGAACGGTTCGCTCCCTCTTGTTGCGCCGCAGATAGAGAACGCGCCGCCCGTCCTCGACCGCCAGGCCGAACTCGCAGGTGTCGCCGCCGAGATGACAGATCCCCGCACGTGCGCCTTCCGCCAGATGCGACGCGTCAAGGGCGATGGCGAAAGCGGAAGTGGCGTCGGCGGAAGGACAAAAGGCGCGCCGTGTGTAGACGTTGCCGACGGTGAAGAAGTCGTTGGTGTCGAGGGGACGAAACGGACGCAACGTCAGGCTATTCCCGGCGATTGTAAAGTGGTCCCTGCGCGGCGCATGGTTCCAGGCCCAGTCAGGGGAGAGAAAAGTACCCGCCGTGACCTCACGGCGTGGCGTGGTAAAGGAGCCATTACCCTGCCTCGGCGTGAGGTCACGCCGGGTACTCTCACGGCGGGTACTCACCTTCGGCCGCTCCACCTCCCAGACCATCGTGCCGATGCCGTCTTTGTCGGGCTTGCCGATGATCGGCCAGCCGTCGATCCAGGTGACGGGCAGGAGACTTGCCGCACGACCATACCACCGCCCGCGTCCGTGATGGGTGAAGAAGAACCAATTGCCCGCATCGTCTGTCAGGAATCCGCCCTGGTTCGGCTCGTCGGCCTCGGGCTGCGGATGTGAAAGGACGCGGCGCTCGGCGTAGGGACCGAACGGACTTGTCGCACGCGCCATCATCAGGCGGCGGCCTCCTTTTGCGACTTCGCTGTAGAGGTGGTAATACAGGCCGTTCCACTTGTAGAGCTTGTTCGCCTCGCGTCCCTGCCCTTCGTTGACAAGCGTCTTCGTTTCAGGAATCACCTCGTGCGCATCGTCCGTCAGCTTGAAGACATAGGTCTTGTACTTGTCGGCGAAATGTGTTGCGACAAGATAGCCGTTCGTGCCGTCGAACAGAACACCCGTATCGTCCCAGCCGCCGCCGAAGCCGGACATCTTGTGCGGCGATGACCACGGACCTTCCGGACGCTCGGCCGTCGCAACGAAAAGCCCCTCGTCGGGTGTCCCGAAATAGCAGAAGAACGTTCCCTGCCGCTTGCGGAGACATCCGGCCCACACACCGCGTCCATAGCGACGCATCCGCTTCCAGGTCCACGCATCGCCGAAGACGGACGTGTCGTTGACGACAGGACCCGTCACCTGCCAGTCGACCATGTCGTCCGACGCGAGGACATCCATTCCCGGGCAAAGATGGAGCGTCGAAGAGATCGCATAGTAACGCCCTTCGTAGCGGATGCAGTCGATGTCGCTGAAATCCGCCGGAAGGATGGGATTCAGAAACGTCGTTGCAAGAAGAAGAATTTCGGTCATTGCTGTTACCCTGCCTCGGCGTGAGGTCACGCGGCCTTCGGCTGTCTCGCTTCGCTCGGCTGTGGGTACTCTGCTGACCGTCACGCCGAGGGTTCTGTTCACCCAGCTTCATCTAAACAAATACACCGCCGGGAAGTCCTTGACGCGCACAAACGACTTCACGAGCTTAAGGCCCTTCGCCTCGAGCGCGGGACACTTCGGCGCTTCGCCGTCGGGCGCGATCTCGATCGCATAGACGCCCTCAGCGTCCCGCGCCTTCAGATAGCGGACGTCGTCCTTCGTCGGACGCGGAATCTTGCCTTCGTTGAAACCCTGCGCGTACAGGGGCGGCGCCTTCGCGAGTTGCGGCCCTTCGCCGCAGATCTCGTACGGCTTGGAATCGAAGATCGCCTCGCGATTGACGTCCATCCACGCGGCGATATCCTCGCACACCGCGCGCTCCTTCTCGTCGATCGTGCCGTCGCTGCGGATTGGAATCGACAGGCAGAGGTTGCCGTTCTTCGAGACGACGTCGACGAGTGTGCATAGGACGTCCCGCGCCCCACGGTAGCCGCGGCGCTGACGGTCGCGGTTGTAGTGCCAGTCGCCGATACAGGTGTCGGTCTGCCACTTCGGATACATCGGCGTCGGCGGCGTGCCGCGCTCGACGTCCCACGTGAGCCACTGGCGCTGCTGCTCGTTGAGGCACTTGCCGAGCACGACGGCGTCGGGATTCATCGCATAGAAGTCGGCGGTGATGCGCATGCCTTCGTCCGCCACCGGCCAAAAGGCGACGACCGAATCGTCGAAGTACAGAAGGTCGGCCTTGTACTTCGTCAGGGCTTCCATCGTGCGCAGGCGAATGTTCTCCTGGAATTCGACGCTCGGGATTGCGGCGCCGTTGCCCCAGTCCCACTGGCCGTGAATCGACCGCTGATCGCGGTAATTCGCCGCCGGCTCGTGGTTCTGCCAGTAGAGTTGCTGCGGATCAAACCCTTCCCACCAGGTGCCCTTTCCGTCGTCCTTCGTGAGACGTCCGTCAAAGTCCCGCGCCGGCTCGTACCAGCTCCAGGCGTGCGCCGCATGCATGCTGATGCCGAAGCGGAGTCCCGCCTTCCGCGCCGCGTCGCTCCAGCCCTTGAGGATGTCGCGCTTCGGACCCATGTTCACCGAATTCCAGGGCTGATGGGTCGAGTCCCACATGTCGAAGTTGTCATGGTGGTTCGCCATCGCCTGGATGTACGTCGCGCCCATGCGCTTGTAGAGTGCGCACAGCGCCTCGGGATCCCACTTCTCGGCCGTCCAGGTGTTGATCACGTCCTTGAAGCCAAAGGTCTTCGGATCGCCGTACGTGCGCTGATGGTGCTTGGCCTGTCCCGTCCACGGATAGTAGATGTTGCGCGCATACCAGTCGCCGGCCTCGGCCGCGCATTGCGGACCCCAATGGCAGAAAATGCCAAAGCGCGCGTTGTTGTACCACTCGGGAGTCTGATGCGCCGGCAGGGCCGCGTCCGGGCCCGTCAGCGTCGCCGCCAAAAGAAGGATTGTCGTTGTCATACCGAGTAGTATACAGTATTTTGCCCCCACACTGAATCACACTATCGGGGGTCAGACACGACCCAGTAAGCGCATCACCCTTTCGTTGGAGTCCATCGCCACCGCGTTATGATAGAATATTCACCATGAAACGATCCATTGCACTCTCACTCGCACTCACGTTCGCAACCGCGAACTTCGCCGCACCCGACTTCACCTTCGCCAACGGCACCATCGGCGAGATCCAATCGTGCGTGAAGACAACGGAGCTTGCAACAGGCACCCGTCTCGTCGACTTCGGTTTGGCCGCTTTCGGTTGGTTGGAGATCCAAGGCGCAACAGGCACCGTCGAGGTGGTCCTCGGTGAAAAGCTCGCGCGCGACGGGCGGATCGACCGCAAGCCGGGCGGAACGATTCGCGTGACATCAACAAAGGCGACCTGTACGGAGGCAACCGCCTGGACGCGCGTACCGCTTAAGCCCGACAAACGCAACACCGCCGGTCGCAACGGTGCCGCGAGGGCCATCCGCCTGCCGCAGGAGGTCGGCGTCATCCTGCCCTTCCGCTATGCGGAGGTCCCCGCGGGTGTCGACGCCCGCCGCATCGCCATCACCTGGCCGATGGAGCAGAAGATCCATTGGTCCGCACAGAAGGTCCCAGGCCTCACACCCGATCAGCGCGCGGCACTCGACGAACTCTTCACCTTCTCAACCTATTCCATCCGCGCGACGAGTTTTGCCGGCGTCTATGTGGACGGCGACCGTGAGCGTATCCCTTACGAAGGCGACATCTATATCAATATGCTCGGCCAGCTCTACGGCGTCGATGGCGATCCGACGCTCGCACGCAAATCGATACGCCACGTCCTCACCTATCCCACCTGGCCGACCGAATGGAAGCAGCACGCCATTCTGTGCGTTTGGGAAGATTGGCACTTCACCGGCGAGACCGTACTTGCCGCGGAGTGCTACGACCAGCTGGTGCGCGAGAAGCTGATGATGGACCGCGCGCGTCCGGACGGGCTTCTTCCCGCCGATCCGAAGGCGGACCTCGTAGACTGGCCTCTCGGCGAACGCGACGGCTACGCGATGGACACGCCCGCTAACGCCGTCGTCAACGCGTTTTACTACTTAAACCTCTGCCAGATGGCCGATCTCGCACAGGCGCTCGGCAAGATTGACGACACGAAGCGCTTTACGGAAGCGGCGCTGCAACTCAAAACAATCTTCAACACAACCTTCTTCGATGCCGAAGCGGGACTTTATCGCGATGGCATAGGCACCGCCCACCATTCGCTGCATGCCAACGTCATGGCCCTTTATGCAAATCTCGTGTCCGCGGAGCATCAAGCGAAGGTCGTCGGCTTCATTGAAAGGAAAGGCATGGCCTGCAGCCCCTATTTCGCCCAATACTATCTGGAGACGCTCTTCCGCTACGGGCGTCGCGATGCAGCGATTCGCTTGCTCACCGATCGCGGGCCGCGCAGCTGGCTCGGCATGATCGATCAGGGTTCAACCATAACAATGGAAGCATGGTCGCTCAAAGCCAAAAGCAACCAAGACTGGAACCACGCCTGGGGAGCAGCTCCGGCGAATCTCCTGCCGCGCTACCTCAAGGAAAGATAAGGATCGCCAACGAAAGCGGCGCAAGAGTCAAACTCCCGTCAACCTCAATTTCGCCGCGCGCGCCGCGACGTCAGGCGCAGGTTCGGGACAGAGCCGACGGATGATGTCGCTCGTCGCGAGGGCGTTCAAGTCCTTAAAAGAGCCCAGGACGCGCCACGGCGTGTGGGCAACACCTTCCTGATCGAAGCCCTTTTCGTCGGCGTAGTAGCGGACGGCGAAGCGTCCCTCGCCCCGATAGACGACGGACGAGTCGGTGTAGTCGACGACATTCGCCTCGGAGACGAAGCGGTACGTGCCGTCCTTCAGCTTCGCCGTGATCGGAAGGCCGATCCGCGTGCCGACGGGAATCTCGCGGACGACATTCTCGGTCCAGAGTCCCTCGTAACACGCATCCTCGAGCGAATACCACACGGTCGCATCCTCGGAGCGAAGACGCGCCGCTCGACATTCGTTGTCATTGCGCCGTTGAGCGCAAGTCCGCACAGGTCAAGAGAAGGCTCTGCGGCGATTGCCGCAAGAGAGGCGCAAAGAGAAAGGAATAGAAGTGCTGTTTTCATAAAGAAACGAGAACTGCATCACTCATTTGGACACGCCAGAGCGAATTGCAACCGGTAGATCCGCGCGCCCTCCAGGCGATAAGGCGCATGCACGGCGGCGCCCCAGCTGTCGTCGCCGCCAACGCCGCGCATCGCCGCGTCGACATAGACGCGGAGCTTTCCATCCGGCGCCGGCAGTTCCTCAGCATGACGCGCCTTCTCCTGATCGAAGACCGTCCAAGGCTGGACGTTCCATTCGAAGGGAGATGCGGTTGAAGGTTGCGGTTGACGAAGGACGAGATTTCCGATCTGCAGGCGGTCCGTCGCCGGGCGGTGCCCGCACTCCTGAGGACGAACATAATGCGAATCGTTGAGCTCGGCAACGGTCATCGCGTAATCGCCGATCGGGGCGGAAGCGCGACGGTCCGAATAGTTCTCGTGCGGACCCGCACCGTGCCAGCTGACAACCGTCTCCGGCGTGCCGGCCACCTCGAAGACAAGGCCGACGCGCGGGAGCTCGGGAAGTCCCTCGAGAACCGTCATCGTGAAATCGACGTCATAGCCCCTCTCGGTCGTCGTCACCACAAGATTCGTCGTCACGCCCTCGGGCAGCACACCCGTCTCCGTCGCCTTCCTCCAGACGTCCAGTCGCCGCGGCGACTTGTTCCCGCGATCATTGTCCGTCGGCGCCCGCCAGAAAGAGAGGGAGAAGGTTGGAGGGATTGAGGTGGAGGAAAGAGGTGGAGGTGGACATTGGATATTAGCCTGATCATCATCTCCACCTTCCCCTACTTTCTCCACCTTCTTCCTTCCCCCGTACCAGTAGCCGACTTCGTAGGCGCCGGGGTGAGGATTGCGGAGAGCGTCGAAGAGTCCGTTGCAGTGACCGTGTCCGTCGTTCGGCCGGTCCCCGAAGTCTCCGCCGTACCTGAGCTGTCCGTTGACGAGGAGCGCCTGGTCGGCGAAGTCCCAGATGAAGCCACCCTGGAACGACGGATACTTGTCCAGGAGCGCCATGTACTCGTCGAAATTGCCATTCGAGTTGCCCATCGCGTGCGAGTACTCGCAGAGGATGTAGGGACGCTTGAAGCCCTTCTTCATCGCGCGCTCGACCTTTTCCGGCGTCTCGTACATGGGACAGATGATATCGCTGCCGTAGGCGTCGAACGCCTGCCTGGCATAGGGATTGAACACACCCTCGTACTGGCAGGGACGCGTCGGGTCCGCCAGCTTCACCGCCTCATACGCGGCGATCATATTCGCGCCAGTCCCGCTTTCGTTGCCGAGCGACCACGTGATGATCGACGGATGGTCCCGAAGCACGGCGACCTGATTGAGATTGCGCTCGACAAAGCTCTTGCGCCAGCTCGGGACATGCGAGAGCGCCGTCGTCTTGAGCGGATGCCCCGACCCGTGGCACTCGATGTTCGCCTCGGCGACGACGAGGATGCCTTGTTCGTCGCAGAGATCGTACCAATGCGGATCGTTCGGATAATGCGACGTGCGCACCGCGTTGATGTTGAACTTCTTCAGGAGCTCGACATCCCTCTTCATCTCCACGCGCGTCATCGCATAACCGCCTTCGGCCGACATCTCGTGACGGTCGACGCCGTGAATGACGACGCGTCCGCCGTTGAGCTTGAGGACGCCGTCCTCGATCGTCACCGTCCGGAAGCCGAAGCGCTTCTCGTAGACATCGCCCGCGCACTCGACGCGAACGCGATAAAGCGTCGGCTTTTCGGGGCTCCAGAGCTGCACGTTCGGCACCGTCAGCTCGTCGCCGGCGAGACCGCGTCCGAGTTCGTCTCCCCGGAAATCAAAAAGCTTCCACGAGACAGGCGAACCCCCTTTCGCCGCGATGCCGACGACACCCGTCTTGCCTTCAACCCGCGTCTTCACATTGAAATCGACGAGTCCCGCCGTCGCCTCGCTGATCAACTCGACCGAGCGGAAGAGTCCGCTCATCCGCCAGAAGTCCTGATCTTCGAGATACGTACCGTCGCAGTGCTTGAGGACCTCGAGTTCGAGGTCGAAGGTTGAGGTTGAGAGAGAGGGCGTGAGATCCCACTCGTTCGGCAGCCGACCGTCCTCGCCGTAGCCAATCGTCCGGCCGTCGACGCGCACGTAGACGGCGCTCGAATAGCCGTTCAGACGCAAGGTCACGCGGCGCCCCGCCCAATCCGACGGGAGCGTCACGCGGCGCCGATAGATGCCGCGCGGATTGCGAAACCTAAAGCTCGTCCAGCTCTTATCCGCCGGCTCGGTCGTCACACGCGGCGGATCGTAGGCGATCGGATATTTGACATTGATGTAAAGCGGCGGATCCCAGTCGAGGCCGCGACGCGCGCCCTCGACCTGCCAGCAACTCGGAACGGGAAGCGTGACGGCGGGCGTGTCTGCGGGATTGTCAGCGCCACGGCGTGAGGTCACGCCGGGTACTAATTGGAAGGACCAGTCGCCGTCGAGGCTGAGAGTGTGGCGGGGGTCAAGGGGATGGATCGGCGTGCGGGCGGGGAGGCGGTTCACGTCGCTCACGTATTCGTCTTCCCACGGCTCCGCGAGCTGCGGCTTGAAGGTCTCGCGCCAGTCAATCGTCATCGTTCCGCGATCGGTGAAGGCGATCGGCACCCACACGTAGCGCCCGTCGATCGCGTTCTTCGGCTGCCACCGGTCGAACATCGCGAAAGTCGTGCCATTCACCTCGAAGATGCCGGTGGACTGTCCACCCCAGGTGATTTCGGGATTCACCCCACCGCGGCAGGGATTCCCCATCCGCTCCCACGGTCCCCAGATCGACTTCGCGCGATAGTAACGCGCGGCGTTGGGACGCCATCCCGTGCACCCGGAACCAAGAAGAAAGTACCAGTCGCCACGCTTGACGACAGCCGGGGCTTCCGTCCACTCGCCGTGCGAGAGGCGCGCCCACTTGCCCGTGTAGCCGAGGCCGTCGGGACGAACCTCGGCGAGATGCAGGCACGAGTTGTCCTCGCTCGCGAAAATGTGATAGACCGTGCCGTCCTTCGGGTCGGTGTAGAGCGTCATGTCGCGGCTCATCTGTCCGCCCGGCAGATGGAAGCGCCACTGCTTGGCGATGCCGCCCCATGGAGCGCGCCACTCAAGCGGATCGTCATCGGAACCGTTGACCGGTCGCTCTCCCGCATTGGGGCGTCCGTTCCAGACGAGCGTAAACGGCCCCGTCGGCGTCGCCGACTCGGCGATGCCGGTCTGTGCGCCACTGTAACCCTGTCCCTTCGGTTCAAGATGGAAGTACATGACATAACGCGAACCGTCCTGCGCCTTGACGACCTTGGGACGTTCCAGGATGCAGCCCGCCTCGACGTCGGCCAGCTTCGGATTCGCCTTCACCTCGTCCGCCGACGCAACCTTGAAGGCCGTCCCCTCGTTGACCCAGTCGAGGAGATTCGTCGACGAATAGCAGCTGACGCCGACCCAGGCCTTGTTGCCCGCGCCGCCGGCCGTCTTGTGCTCACCGTACCAGTACCACGTGTCGCCGTCCCGCATCAGGGCGCCGCCATGGGCGTTGATCATCACGCCATCCGTATCATTCCACACGCCGCCGTTGGGGAGTTCCGTCACAGCCGCCGAGGCCGCCAAGGCCCCCAGGACCGCCACCAGATTCAGTATTGAAGTTCTCATGCTCCAAATATTACCAAATCTGCGAAGAACACGGAATCACCCTTTTGTCAGAAATTACAACGAATCGTCTGCGCCGTCCCATCGTACCGAACGAGGCGGGATACGCCCTGGCAGGAAACGCGGAACTGACGCACTTTCTCACAACCCGGATAATCGCCTTCGCGCGCCCCGATCGTCAGGGTCTTCGCCGCATCGTCCCAGGCCAGCGGAATCTTCTCGAACTCCCCGCGCTCGTAGGCATAGGTCTCGTTGTCGTCGGCATAGAGGGTGAAGTGCGCGTCGGCACCGGGATAGACCCTGAGCTCCGTCGGCTCGTCCGTCTTCTCCGTCGCGTAGGTGACGTCCGGACCGAGCGGCAGGATCGAGCCCGCCTTCACGAACAACGGGAATGTGTCGATCAGATACTCACGCTTGAGCATCATCCCGCCCGCAAAACGCTCGCCCGTGCGGAAGTCGTACCAGTCGGCGCCGACCGGCAGACGAACCTCTACAAGGCGATTCTCCTGTTCGGCCTTGGCGACATCCTCCGGAGAACGAAGCCAGAACTTGACCGAGCGCGCGAACTTGTCGTTGAAGTAGTCGATGCGGAAGTCAAGCGTCCGGCCCCCTTGCGGAACCGTCACTCGCGTCGCCCTGCTGCGCGCCGCCGTCTTCGCCCAGTCGCGGAACTTCTCCTCGCCGTCGAGCCAAAGCGCAAAACCGTCGTCCGCCTCGATACCGAGGTCGTACTCGCCGGCGTCGGCAATCGTCAGCTTTCCCGTATAGCGGGCCGAGAAGTTGTCGCCGCCCGTCAGGCCTTCGGGCCATTCAACAAGCGGGGGGCCGGGGAACGTGTCGTTCACCTGGGCGACGACCGTCTCGGAGACCTTGTCCTTGAGGTCCTGTCCCCTGAAATACTCGACCTTCACGCCCGCCGCACCCTCCGGCGTCGTCAGCATCTGCGCAGGCACGGGGGAGCCCGCCACCGACAGGTTTGCCGTATAGATCGGACGCGTAATGACCGATGTGAAAAGCGAGGGACCGAACACAACCGACGTCTGGTCATCCGTCACACCCGGCGTCGCCGGGAAGTCGATCCACGCCGGACGCACGAACGGGCGCCCCGTCTCGTGGACGTCACGGGCCAGCGAGTAGATGTAGGGGAGGAGCCGGTAGCGAAACTTCGCCGCCGCAAGGAACGACTCATAGTACTCGGGATGACGCTCTCGCGCCCGGAACGGTTCCTTCGCGACGGGACTCGAAACGTGCCAGCGATAGATCGGATTGAAGATCGCGAACTGGTTCCAACGCGCGAGCAGCTCGAGGTACTCAGGATTGTTCATCGCATCCTTGTAATGTCCGCAGAAGAATCCGCCCGTATCCTGCGTCCAATAGGCGAGTCCGCTCATCGACGCGCCAAGACCGCCCGCGATCTCGTCCTTGAGACGCCCCCAGCTCGCTCCGGTGTCACCGCTCCACGGGATCGCCGCATAGCGTTGGAGTCCCGCCCAGGCCGTACGCGTCAGCGTGAACGTGCGCTTCTCGCTCGTCGCGCGCTGGCCTTCGTAGTTGCCCATCGTCGTGACGAGGCCGTAGGTGTTGAGGTAGCGCGTGAAATCCCCCATCTCGTTGCGTCCGCAGGCCTTGATCTGCTCGACCATCTTCTTCGCGTTGTGACACGCGTCCTGCGTCTCTAGCTCCGACCCGTCCATCCACATCGCGTCCACGCCGACATCAATAAGACCCTTCTTGAGGTGACGGAAGTAGATTTCACGCCCAAGTTTCGAGTAGGCGTCGTAGACATGGGAGCGTCCCTTCGAGATCCAGTGGCCGGGCGCATAGCGCAATTTGTGCGCGTCGAGTTCGCGCGCAACGTCCGTATCGTCGCCGACATCGGGCCAGATGGACGTGATGAGCTTCACGTGCAGGTCGTTATGAAGCTTGTCGCAAAGTCCTTTCGGATCGGGATAGCGCGACTTGTCCCACTGCATCGCGTTCCAACGCTCGTGGCGCGCGTCCCAGTACTGCCAGTCCTGGACGATCCAATCGATCGGAAAGCCATCGCTGCGGAAGCGTGTGACGATATCGATCAGCTCCTGCGCCGACTTGTAGCGCTCCTTCGACTGAAAGAAGCCGAACGTCGCCTTCGGGAACATCGTCGCCGCGCCCGTCAGCTTGCGGTATTCGGCAAAACGCCGATCGGGATCTTCGCCGTACATGAAGTAATAGTCGCTGCCGCCGGGCGCGGACTCGCTCCAAAGCGAGAGGCCGGCCGCCGTATCCTGAAAGACCGACTGCGAATAGACGTCCCAGAGAATCATGTAGCCCTTTGAACTCGACCACACGGGCGAGAACGCGGGAATGTTCGTCTGGACGATGTGAATGCGCTGGCCTCGCAAATTGAACTTGCCAGAGGCCGCCTGGCCGAGACCGTAGAGACCCTCGTCATCGGCCGGCGTCCAACGCTGCGTCACCTCGTACGTCGGCGCGCCGTCGATGTCCTTTTCCGCTAGCGTCACAGCCTCGGCCGCTTCGGCCAGCAGCGTCTTTCCACCCGAGACAAAGCTGAGCGAACCGTGCGCACGGTCGACGCGCACCGTAAAGGCCGGCCCCCGCACGAGGAACGCCTCGGGCGTCTCGCTCACGTCATAGGCGACGACCTCAGGCTTCGCAATGACGGCCAACGAGGGATGCTGCCAGTGGTCGCGACCAAGATCGGTCTTCACGCGAACCGTCTGAGGACCATAGAATTCAAGCGTCCGGCGAATGTCGCCCTGCCGAATCACGACGCCCGTCGGCATCTGCTCGAATGCGACCGCCGCCCACACGCCCGTCGCCACGCAAATTCCCCAAAGCGCACCAAGCGCCTTCACTGTCTCTGATTTCATTTTCATACTGACATTCTACCAAACGCGCAGGATCGCAGAAATCCCCCTATCGGGTATTCGAACGCGAATCAGACACGAAGGAGGCCGAGGGCTATCGCCCGCGCGACAGACGCCGTGGTGTTCGTCGTGTCCAGTTTGTGCATGATGGACCGCAAGTGGCTCTTGACCGTTTCCGAACTGTTGTTGAGGATGATCGCGATCTCGTCGCGCGTCTTGCCTTCGGCCGCATACTGCAGGACCGTCAGCTCCTTGTCGCTCAAGACACCCGTATTCTGCGTGAAGGCATCGGTCAGGAACGCGCACCCCTTGGCGACACGGTTGATGGCCAGAATGAGCCGACGTCCGTCGATGGACTTCGGCAGATATCCGGCTGCACCGTCCTCGTGAGCGCGCGACTCCTCGTCCTTCAGCGGCATGCCCGCGAGCAGCAGCACCTTGACCGCCGGATAGGCGTTCTTGAACGCCCCCAGCATCGCGAACCCGTCCCCGTGCGGCATGTGAACGTCCGCAACGACGACATCCGGACGCGACCGATGCTGCTGACACCAGGCCAAAGCCGCATCACCGCCTTCGACCGTGGCGACGACCTCCAGATTCTCCTCGACCGAGAGCATCGCCTCAAGCCCGCTTCTCACGACCGGATGGTCGTCGACGATCATGATCTTCACTGTCATTTTTTCATTCCCCCAAAATTACGCGCACCTCCGCGCCCCGACCGGGCCAAGCCCGCACCGCGAAACGTCCGCCGATTTTCTCGGCGCGGCTGCGCATGCCGGAAAGTCCGAGATTGAGTCCGCCGGACCTCGCCTCCGCCGCCGCGAGATCGAAGCCACAGCCGTTATCCCTGACGATCATCGCAAGTCCCTTTCGTCCAAAGACGACTTTGACGCGCACGGATGTCGCCCCGCCGTGACGGATCGCATTGCCGACCGCTTCCTGCAGAATCATCAGGAGCGCGCCCGCATAACGCCGCGTAATCGGCTTTTCCACGCCTTCCGTCTCGAAGGAGACGATGCCCTCCCAGTGGGGCAGACGCGAAGAGGCATAGCGGAAGAGATCCGCCACGGCCGCCGGGCCTTCGGCCTCTTCGGTCATCGTCCACAGCGCCGCACGGAGTTCCGCCTGGGCGTGTGTCAGCGAACTGCGCAAGCCCTCGAGCTGGGCGAGCGCCTTGGCGGTCGCGTTCTTGCCGACAAGCGTCGTGGCGGCCGTGAGGCGGAACATACAGCCGGCCAGAAGCTGCTGATAGCCGTCGTGCAGGTCGCGCGACAGACGCAGGCGCTCCTTCTGAACGGCCTCGTTGACGCGGGCCTCGGCCTTCTTCTGGTGGCGCAAGACCAGCGCCCAACCGAGAAGCGCCGCAATCAGCAGGAGCACAAGCACAAGGGCTGTCGCCACACGAGCGGGCGTCCACCAACTCGGCACGGCAACAACCTTCAGCTCGCCATTCGCATCCATTGTCAAATGGAAGTCGGCACCGTCGGAGACGAGATACGTAAGTTCCCCCTCGATCCGGACCTTCTCGCCATATCGAAGGAGCTTTTCGGCACCCATCGTGAGACCGGCCAGCGTCACGCCGTGCGTTTCCGTCGTCGCGGCGGACGTCTCCGTCGGCGTTGACGGCTCCCATCGAACGTTTAGGAGATCATAGATGAGACTGCGGTCAACCTCGAACGCCGTGCCATGACGCATGCCGCGCGGCATGCGCAGCCGGTCCGAGACATCCGTCCAGGTCCGGCCGCCGTCAAGGCTCTGCAACACGCCGTAGGCATGCGCCTTGTAAAGGTCGAAGTAGAGATAAAGCGTCTTGTCGACCCAGAGTGCACTCGGCCCTTCCGTCCACGCCCCCGTCAGCGGCTCGCCGGTTGCGGACGGCAGGTCGCCCGCGAGGGACTTCACGCGCATCATCCGCAGGTTCTTCTGGAGCGGCGTGTGGTTTTCGTTCTTGACGAAGAAGAGCCAGTCGTCCGCCGCGGGAACGTAACAGAGCGAGGCGTCAATCGCGCTATAGTCCGGATTAAACCAGAGCCGCGACGGCGAAAAGGTCTCGAAATCCCGTGTTGTCGCCCGGTAGATGCGGTGGTTGAGCGCCGCTTCGCGCTTGTCCATGTCGGGAATCGGCGAATGGCGGTCCGGGATCGTCGAGGACCAGTAGAGATAGAAGAGTCCGTCCTTCGGATCGTACGTGAGCTCCGGCGCCCAGCAGTTGCGCGTCGTCGGTTCATCGGCCATCACCGGCAGCTCGCGTTGCGGCGTCCAATTCACAAAGTCACGCGTTGAAGCATAGCCGATGGACCCGCCCGTCCAGTCCGTCGTCCAGACGAGATGAAAGGTCTCGTCCGGTCCCCGGCAGACGCACGGGTCGCGCATCAGGCGCGCACGGCCCAACGCGGGCACGAGAATCGGCTGGTCGTTGTTGAGCGCCGTCCAGTTGAGTCCGTCAAACGACCAGGCGAGATGCAACCCCGCGGCCTCGCCGCGCCGTCCGCCCGAAGGATTGTCGCTGAAATACGAAAAGAGGTATCCCTTTTCGCCAAAGGCGGAAAGGGCCATCGCCAGCGCCAATACTATCAGCAAACTACGCATCACTTCCAACAACCACCATTCTTTCTAGTACCCGGCGTGACCTCACGCCGTGGCGCTCTCCCAGCCACGACCGTTACCACGCCTCGCCGTGAGGTCACGGCGGGTACTATTTCCCGAGTCTCTTCACGAGCCTGTCAACGACCTTCTTCTCGACGGCGAAGGCCGTGCCGTGACGGACGCCCTTCGGAAAGGAGACCACGCCGCTCACATCCGTCCAGGTCTGCCCCCGATCGTCGCTGCGCACGGCGCCGAAGCGCCCTTTCGTGTAGCAGTCGAAATAGACGTAAAGACTCTCGCCGACAAAAAGCGGCGAAGGTCCCTCGACCCAGTTCGGCGTGATCGCGGACGAAACCTCCGTCGGAAAGCCCGTCGCGAGATCGGCCGTCCGCGTCACGCGGATGTTTTTCTCGGCTGGCGTGTGATTTTCGTTCTTGACGACCATGATCCAGTCCTTCGCCGCCGGATCGCGCACGACGGCGGCGTCAATGGCACTGAAGTCCGGATTGAACCACAGCCGCGTCGGCGAGAAGGTCCTGAAGTCCTTTGTCGTCGTCAGGTAGATGCGGTGATTGAGCTTGTTTTCCTTCTTTTCCATGCCCGCGATCGGCGTATGCCGCCCCGGAATGGTCGTCGCCCAGTAGATATAGAAAAGTCCGTTGTCGGAATCATACGTCAGCTCCGGGGCCCAGCAGTTTCGCGCCGTCGTCTCGTGGGTCATCACGGGAATCGCCCGCTGCTCGCTCCAGTCCACAAGGTTTGTCGAGGACGCATAGCCGATGATCCGGTCGTGCCAGCTCGACGTCCAGACCATGTGGAAGACGCCGTCCGGGCCCCGGCAGATCGACGGATCGCGCATCAGCCTGTCCTTGCCGACCTCCGGCACCAGGAGCGGCTCGTCCCCGTTGAGCGCCGTCCATGTCTTGCCGTCATAGGAATAGGCGAGGTGAAGTCCTGCGGCCTCACCTCGTCGCCCCCCGAAATCCTTATTGCTGAAGTACGAAAAGAGATACGCCTCCTCCGCGAAGGAGGAAAGGGCCAGCGAGAAAGCCGCCAGAAGAATGAAGGGAATGCGATTCATGAAGCATATTTTACAACATCGACAGCACGCGGGGAATACCCCTTTTGGGAATCACCCCAGACAGTACCCGGCGTGACCTCACGCCGTGGCAGGACCAAATAGTACCCGGCGTGACCTCACGCCGTGGCAGGACCAAGTAGTACCCGGCGTGACCTCACGCCGTGGCGCTCTCCCAGCCCGCCTTACTGGATGATGACGACAAAGCCCTTGGTCCCTTCGCCGAGCTCGAGTCGGGTCGCCTTGTTCCGGATGCGCCAGACCTTGTTCGGATTCGACGGATCCGTCGGGAGTACCGTCCCCTCCTTGAGCGCGGCGGTGCCGGTAATCGCATGGCCCTCGCCCGTCACCGAAAGAAGCGTCAGCTTGTCGCCGGTCTTCACGAGCTCCGCCCCGTCGACCTGAACGATCGCGCCCTGGCCTTCGATCGTCACATCGCCGTCCACCACCGGCTGCGCGCTTTGAACAACGGTCGTCACGGCCTCTTCACCCTCGCCTTCGGTCACTTCCGAAAGCGTCGTCTTGAGAATCGCGCCCTCTTCGAGCGTCAGCGCCTTGATCGGCTGGTCGCCCGCCGAACCGCTCAGCGTCGCGCCCGCCTTCACGACGAGCGTCTCGATCTCGTAGCCATGGTTGTTGTCGAACATGAGATCCCCACACGGGCAATTGACGAGCGCAAGTTCGCCTTCTTCGACGATGATGTGGCGGAGGCCCTTCATCGAATTCGTCCACTTGCCCGTACCAACCTTCTTGAAGGTGATCTCGGGAACGTCGATCGCACTATAGGTCTCCGGACCGAAGAAGTACTTCGAATCGGCCCGGCCGAAGTTCTCGTTGCGATGACCGACTTCGATGACAGCCGTCGATCCGGCCTTCGTATACCAAAGGCGCTGCTCGTGCGTATCGAGCGAGCCGATCTTGAAAGTTCCCTCCATGATGTCAAACGAGATGTCGTGCGCAAGCTCGAGGATTCCGTTCGGAAGGCTCGCCGCCGGATCGCAGATGCGGCTGCCCGAATCCAGGACGGTGATCTTGCCCTGGAATTCGCTGTTGTCACCGTAGAAATGGACCGTATACGGACGCAAGATGCCGTTGCCAAGGAGCTTGCCCTTGAGGTTCAGGTCGCGGAGCCAGCCGTCCGTCGTCGTCGACACCATGCGGAAGTTGAGATTTACCGGCGTGTCATAGCGTCCGACGCGCGACTGAACGCCGCAGTGGTCGAGCGCGATCGTCGCCTCGCCTTCGCCGAGGATCTCAATCGCATTCACGTTGAGCGACGGATGCGTATTGTAATTGCGTGTCACGAACTGTGCCTCGGCACCGGCCGCGACGATGATCTTTTTGAGATTGATCGACCCCTGGATGTTCGCGATGCGGGCCGTATAGTCGATCTGAATCGTCTGCTCGTTCTGCGGGACGCCCTTCGACCAGTTGGCCGTTGTCGTCCAGTTGTCGGAACCAAGGCCGACCCAGTGGTTCGGCACCGTGTTGTCAGCCGGCGCCGACGTCGCGAGCACGACGCCTTCGCCCGCCGAGACGACGAACTCGTTGTTCTTGCCGGTGATGACGACCCGCTTCACACTCTCCTCGTCGATCGTGCCGTTGAACACGGTCGTCGGCATCCCGTCGATGAAGCTCATGTGGTCGACGTAGAGCTTCAGTTGCGCCCCCTCGGCTACGGTGACCGCACCGCCCGCATTGCCTTCGAGCCCGCCCTTGACGAGGAGCGAACCGCCCTCCACCGTCGTCGGACCCGTGTACGCGAGATCCGCCCAGAAGGTCATGACACCCTCGCCCTTCTTCGTGAAACCGCCCGTGTTCGAGCTGTTGATCGTGCCCTTCTGCCAGAAGCCGATGTCCACGCCATCCGTATCGATCGAGACGGGTCCGGTCGAGTCCTGGATGCGGTCGAGGAAGTTCCAGGTCGGCACATACGGAAGCTTCATCGTGCCACCCGTGAAGGTGTACGTCGACGACGGACCATTGTTGTTCTGGAAGCTGACCGTACCTTCATGGAGATCGATGGTATTGTACTGGTCAAACCACATGTCGAGGTTACCCGCGCCGACCTTGCGGATCGTCACGGCGCTCTTGTTGTCGCCGATGTAACAAATGTGACTCGCCGTACCGAGATTCGAATTGACGTCTTCCTTCGCACCGATTTCAACGACCAGATCGGTCGCCTTCTCCGCGTAGAAGGCGCACCAGTTGTCCTTCATCGCGTAATTGATCGCGCCGAACTTGAGCGTGCCTTCGACAATCGACGTGCGGAGGTCACCCACGAGGTTCCAAGTCGCAAACGGCGAGCCGGACGTTACGGAGTCGAAGCGGAGTGCTTCCTTCCACGGTTTGTTGACCGTACCCGCGAACGCCTCGTTGTTACCCGAGAACGTATAAGGTGTCAACACCTCAACCGTACCAGTACCCGCAAGTGCACCCGAGAAGGTGTTGTTCGCCGTCAGCGTCAGCGCGCCATTCACCAAGACCTCGGAACCTTCTTCGTACGACATGCCGCCACGGATTTCCGCCTTGCCACCCTCCACGACCTCAAGGCTACCACCCGCCTTAATCGACGAATTCTGAATATAGTTGTCGTCGTCGGACGTCATCTTGATAAGAATCTTACCATAGACATCCATAGCCTTATTGATACGAACCGCGGACTTTTCGGCCGTGAGCGTACCATAAAGTTCGACGCGACTCGTATCGTGATTACCCTCGATCCAGCAATCCTGATTCGCCCCAGCGACCGTATCATCCGTATCGACATTGACATACAGCTTTAGCGTCTTTTCGGCGATTGGCACAATGCCGCAGGAGGAGACGACCATGCGGCCTTCGCCGGAAATCTCTTCCGCACGAACGTTCGGCCAGCTGCCGCTCTTATGGAATGTGAGTGTGCAGCCCTTGCCGATCGTGATCTTCTTCGCCGTACGATCGCCATTCATGCGAATGAGGACGGACTTAAGGAAGACCGCTTCCATGTCCGCCGTCGGCGCACCATTCGACCACCGCACCGCGTCATTCCAGTTATCCGACGTTCCACTGAGCCAATATGTCCGCGCCGGCGCTCCCTCCGCGAGCGGCTGCGCGACGAACGTCGTTGTGCCGTCGTTGACCGTAGCCGTCACATCCGCATTCGCGCACACGACTTTGCCCGCGAGCGCCGAGACATCGCCCTTGACCGTGAGGAGCGTGACCGTCGTCGTTTCCTCCGTAAATTCAACCGCTGGGAAATAGACGAACGCACCATCCTCGATTTCGAGCCCACCAATCGTGTCGCCCGCCTTGAGCTGAAGGACGCCGCCCTCCGTCACATGCAGCGTACCATCAAAACCGTCCGCCGCGTTGAGCGTAAGCCGCGCCGCACCCTTCGTGACGAGCGTACCGGATGTCGCGCCCGCCGCCAGAATGATCGGCATGTCAATCTGCGTCGCGCTCGTTCCGATGTCGAGCGTACCGCCATTTTCCGTCACCTGAAGGTGCGAGCCTGGATTCACCCAGAACTTGTATGGATCATTCTGGTTGCGTCCGAAGAGCGCGCCCGTGGTGTTGCTGACATCACCATCCTTCACGAACGTACCGCCGTCGAAGATGACCTGCGAATTGGCCGCGTTCATCTGGAGGAAGCCGCAGTGAAATTCGCCGCCCGTCTTCAAGGTCAGAATGCCCGTGCCATAATCTGCCGCTGTAAGCTTCGCCCAGCGATAGGTCGGCACCGTCACCTTTGCGGAACGGGTGGGATCGCCGCTGCCGACGGTCAGGTAGGAAGCACCGGAGGCGTTGTCGGACATGACGAAGTCGCCGCTCGTCTCCAGCACGCCTTCGTTAAGTTCGACCACTGTCGTCGAGCCGCCCGCGCCCACGAGAAAATTGCCCTTGGAGAAAACCTTGCCGCCGTCCATCACGACCTTCGTCTTGGCGCCGCCCTTACCGAACCACGCCTCGGCATCGGTCGTATACGTGCCGCTCTTGATCTGCAGGGCCGAATTCTGGTTGCCGGCGTCGCCCAAGCGGAAATGCGTATTGCCGCCCGTCTGCTGAATGCCGAAGGTCGGATCCGTCGCCTGCCAGATGACGGGATTGAAGATCTCCTCCGTCGTCTCCGTCGCCGGAACGAAACAGGTTCCCGCATGGTTGTCGCCGACCCAAAGGTAATTGCCGACCGTGTAGAGCTTGTCGAAAGTCACCGTGCGCCCGGGGGGATTCTGAAAGCGCATCGCCGCCGTGGAATCGGCCGCGCGGCCGCCCTGCCAGTTGGCGGAGTTGGACGCGAGCGTATCCTCGCCCTCGCCCAGCCAGTCCTCGCCATTGATGGCCTGGGCCACCGTCGCGCAAAAGACGGCAGCCGACCCGAGTAACAGCTTGATGGACAGAGTCTTCATAACAACATCCCCTTCCCGTTAGGAACCACTGATGACAATTCGTACAGAATTATATCACCCGAACAGGGGATATGAACAGTCACCCATTTGGGGATGCGGCCAGCCAGCGCCACGGCGTGAGGTCACGACGGGTACTCTTTAACGCAGGAGTCCCTCTCTCCTGCGTTTAGCGCGGGTGATGTTCCCAGAGCCAGTGCATCACCGCGCCATAGGCGTAGTGATTGAAGCTGTTCATCGAAACGTCGCCGAAACCCCGGTCCTTCGTGTAGCTGTTCCAGCGCTCCCAGACCGTGGTTGCGCCTTGGTCGACGGAATAGAGCCAGCCGGGATAAGCGTGACTCGTCACAATTTGCCAAGCCAGGTCGCCAGCGCCAATCTGAGTAAGCGTATCCATTAGAATCGAAGTGCCGAGAAAACCAGTTTTAAGGCGATTGCCGTTGGCGGCGAAGTTGGCGAGGAGCGCCGCCTTGGTCGCGGCATGGGCCTCGCCTTCGACAAGTCCGAGTCTCAACGCCAAGAGCATTGCCGTCTGCAAGTTTGCCAGAGGTGCCTCAAGCGTACCATCATCCCCAAAGAAGTTTTCGTGCAGATAGGCGAACGCCGTCCGCTCGTCTGCGGCAAACTGCGCGGCATCGGCAGTCTCGCCCAACGCCACGGCCATTTCGCGCATCATCCGCGCATCCCAGAGCCAATACGCGCCCCCGAGATAATTCCAGTACGTCCAATAGTCGGCGCGACGGCCATGAAAATCGCGAAACCAACCGGTTTCCCAGCTGCCAAGTTCCTCCAGGCTCAGCCAGTCCGCATACTGCCAGCCGTTCTCGGGGGTGGCATAGCGCGTTCGGCGCAGGAGCGCCATAAAGGCCTTCGCACTCGCCCAGTGCCCGCCGAACGGTCGAGAAGATCCGTCACGTCGACAGAAGTTTCCTGACGCGTCTTCCACAAATTGGTGAAACCGGGCTTCAACACCCCGCCGCCGACCGGACTTCCGTTCACGTATCCCTCGTAAACGCCGCCCGCCGTCGTCCGCCAGACGGCCCGTCGCACGGCGCGGTCATTGACTTCGCTCTTCAGGAAGGCGGCGGTCGTGAAATGGCGGTTGCCCGGCTGGGACGGCGTCAGCCAGACGGCCGATTCGCCACGCATGACGAAGGAAGCGAACAGGCAGACAAGAGAAAGTGTACGGCTGAGGCGATGTAACATAGAACTTCTTTTTCGAACTTGGCTTGACGACGTCACGGCGTGAGGTCACGCCGGGGAATTAGTTGAACTTGAGACCGACGGGCTTGAAATTGGGGGCGGTCTTGCGGATCGCGAAGCGGATCACGCTCGCACCGGCTGGGATCTCGAGCGTCGCCAGATAAGCAAGCTTCTTCTCTTTCGAGGGTGGCAGATCGCGCGTCACAGGCTTTCCGCCTTCGGAAATGATCGTCACCTGCGTCGAACCGCCCGACGTGTAGGCGAGCGAGACCTTCATCTTCTTCGTCTCCTTCGACGTCACGGTGTAGAGCGTCCAGTCGCCCTTCACCCAGCGCCCGCGGTACTTCTGGCGGTGCGTGCGCGGATGGTCGTCGATCGGATAGTAGTCCCAGTCGGTGAAGCGAATGACGCCCGGAAGCGCATGTGCGCCCGAGATTCGCTTGCCGTTCTTCCACGTGACGGGATCGCCGCGCATCCACTTCGTGCGCGTCTTCGTGAGCGTGCCCCAGCCGCAGAATTCGTAGTACCAGTTCGCACCGAAGCCCCATGTCTCGAAGCCGTTGTTCTCGAGGACCGCATCGACCGTCTGCCGAAGCCAGCGGCACTGCTCGTCAGGAACCCCCTTCACGATCGAATAATGCATCAGAGCGGCCGTCCGCGGCGCGGCAGGTCCGCCGTCCGCCCCGCGCGCGTGCGGCGAGGGCTTCAGCGCCACCCAGCGCTTCGAACGGGTTTCCGCCTGATAGAACAGTTCGTTGTCGAATGTGACGACCGACTCGTCATTGGTGTAGCCCTTCGGCATCCAGTCGCTTTTGTTGTAGCGGAGCGTCCACTCGATGCCCGTCAGGATGCGGTTGTCGAGCGCCCCGTAGAGGTCGTCGCCCTGACTCCAGAAGATGTCCGCGATGGCCACGTAGTTGAAGAGTCCGTAGGTCGCATGCGCCTGGTCGCGGCAGGATTCCTGACATTGCCCGTTCTTATAGATGTAGAACGGCAGGACCTCGTCGTACATCCAGTCCTCCTCGTTGCCGAAGCCGCGGCGTCCCGTCCGCGTGATCAGCCAATCGCAGAACTGCGCCGGCCAGCCCGGCACCCAGACGCCGCCGCCCGGATACGGCTCGTCGTCGGGCCGGTGCCGCCGACCCGTCAGGTAGTTCCACACGCGGTCGTACATCTTCGCGTCGTCAAGGAAGATCGCAATCGCGAGACACCCCTTGAAGGCGCTCAGGCCCTGATTGCCCCAGCGGTTCGAGTCGCCGTTCTTGATGACGGGATAGAAGACGTCACGCAGGACCTTGCGGAACTTCTCCTTGTCCGCCTCGGCCCACTCGGGGAAATCGCGGATGAGCTCGGCGGCCTCCACGAGCAGGAAGATCTTGCCGTTGTCGAGGGCCGGCGTCCCCGTCGCCCAGACGTCACGGTAGTTGACGGATGAGTTGACGAGGTCGCGCGCCCGGCGGGCATAGCCCTCGTCGCCCGTGAGCCTGTACATGAGCGCCTGGTCGTGCGCATGGCGTCCGTCGAAGCCGATCGTGTTGTTGAAGCTTCCGAGTCCAGCGCCGCGGCCGCGTGCGAAGACGCCGGGACTCGCCCAACGCGAGAATCGAAGTCCATCAAAGCAACGCTTCCACGGTTCTCGACCAGCCTCGACCATCGCCTTCATCCGGTCGAGGTCACCCTGCGTGTAGCTGATGCCGGGGTGCACGAAGACCTTGCCGTCCGAGTTCCGCGGCGTGCGCGGATCAACAGGAGCTGCGCCGAGGATGGCAGGCATCAGGAGGAACAGCAAGCACCAGAGTACCCCGCCCATCTTCACAGCACCACCGTGTTGAAGGACTTGCCGGGCATCGTGAGATTGACGTACTTCTCGCCGACCTTGACACTGATCGTCTGCTCGACCTTGCCGAAGTTGCCGGCGACGATGACGTGCGTGCCGTCAGGATTCCGATAGACGACGCCGTCCGTCGCGCGGATGTTGAGGAACTTCGCCAGCCGCACCGCTCCCGGTTGGATGTAACACGCATAGTGTTTGACCGCGTAATACTCGTGCGTGTAGCGCGCCTTGCCGGTCTTGGAATCGACCTGCACGAGCGCATTCTGCCTCCAGCCCCAGGCGGAGCGTCCGTCGTCCTCGAGGACGTAGTTCCAGTTGTACCACTCTTCCGCCCCGTAGCGCAGGTTCTTGCAGATGAGCCAGAACGTGTGCTCGCCCGCGGCCCAGTCCATGCGTCCGTTGCCGCACTCCGCCTCGGTGCAGATGAACGGCTTCTTGAATTCGTCGCAAAGCGACTCGGCGATGTCGAGGCCCTCCCACTGGAAGCCGAAGCCGTCGATGACGTCCGCCATCCCCTTCGCCCCGATGATCTGCGCAATGTAGCTGCGGCGGTTCGAGTTGATGGTGCCGAGCCAGAGCGAGACCTCGGGATGCGCCGCCTTCAGGGCGGGCGCCAGGTACTCGGCGTTGAAACGGACCGTTCCCTCGGCCGTCCACGGACAGCCCGGATACGGCGTATAGCTGTAGGCCTCGTTCTGGTACATCACGCGGTCGATCGTCACGCCCTCCTTCGCGTAGAGGTCGATGAACTTCACGAACTGGTCCGCATAGCACTGCAGGTATTCGGGCTCCTGAATGACGTAGCTCTGGGTCGCCAGACGCCGCGGAAACGGCTTGCCGCGCTGCCCCTGCAGCCACATCTCGTTCGGATCGACCGCGTCCGACTCGCCGGAGTAGAGCAATGCGTTCTTCGCCGGATCCTGAGTGTTGAACCTGGAGGCGACGACACAGTACTCCTTGTTGATCTTCAGCCACGCCGGTGGCGACCAGGGACTCACGAAGAACGTCATCTTCGGATTGCGCCGCAAGGCCCACTTCACGTAGACGAGCGCGTTCGTCTTGTCGTGCTCGATGTTGAAGAACCTGTTCTCGAAATCGCCGTCGACCTCGCTGCACGAATACCACGCGCGCGAATAGTCGTTCGCGTTCATCGTCAGGCGCCCCTTGGTGAAGCGCAGGTCGCCGTCCGGCGCAAACGCGCGGTCGAGAATCTCCTCGCGGTCCGTGTCGGAGACCATCCTGAGCGCATCGAGGTCGCGCTCGTTGAAGGTCGTGCCCCACGCCTTGAAGACCGGCCCCGACGCCGCGCAGACGACAGCGGATCCGGGATCGGCGGGTGTGGCGGAAAGCTCGGCCTTGCCGGGTCCCCAAAGGGAATTCGCGGTGGTCGTGTAGGCGGAAAGTGCGGCAATGAGGATCGTATTCATGATGGCGTCATTTTAGCACAAACCCCATTCCGCGTGCATCACCCATTTGGAAGCAAGCCGCTCATTCGACCGTGAACGAGTAGCCGTTGAGACGCAGGGTCACCCGGCGTGACCCCACGCCGTGGCGCTGACAAAGTACCCGGCGTGACCCCACGCCGTGGCAGGACCAAGCCGTAAGTGTTTCGCCTGCACGTAGCGAGGCGGAACGCGCAAAACCATCGCGGACGCGAAGCGTCGCGTCTGCTTCCTGTTACCGCGCCTCGGCGTGAGGTCACGCCGGGTACTCGGATGCTGCCTATTCGAACTTCAGCCCCATGGGCGTGAAGCCGCCGGCGGGAATCTTCACTCTCGGCCCATTCGGGGGAATCGCACTAAAGGGGAACGGGAATTAGGTTACGCGCCCTTCTTGTGGCGAAACAGAACTGCTAGTAGAGAAAGATCACGAGCCCATTCGGGCGAACAAACTCGACCGTCAGGTCATCGATGAGTGTCGCGAAGTCGCCCGTTCCCGGCACTTCGTTGGCCAGCGAGAGCACATGCGCTCCAGCCTTGACCTCGACCGACACTTCAAGTTCACGCATTGCCGCGTTCTCAATGGTCGGTTGTGCGATAACGGCATTGTCGAAAGTTACCTTAAGCTTCTGTCCCGACACGCGTGGCGTCTCGTCCCAATTCGAATTGGCGCGATTCGCATAACGCAGACGCAGCATCATATACTTGCCCGCGTAAGGAAAATCGATTGTCCTGGAAATTGTGCCCTCCCCCTGAATGTACGCAAGTGCGTCCGTACGTCCGGTTTCATCCTCCTCATTCGCCCAGAACCATGTGCTGTCGCGGCGCGTCAAGCCAGCGGAGCCAGTAAAACTCCAGGTTGACTCCGCCGCCTACGTTGTCGCATCACCCGTGACGAAGTAACCGGTATTAGCCACATACTCTATCGACGCGGCATTATAGGTATCGAACCCAGGATTGTCCACCTGGATGAAACGGCCACTCTTGACGAACTCAAGCTTGACATCGTCCAGACAAAGCGCGCGGTCACGCTGGTTTGACGCAGTATTCGGAGGCAGTTCCGCCAACACATGGATCGTATGCTTACCCCTTTGCACAGGAAACTCGACCGCAAACGGCTGGAAGTTGAGCGCATCCTTCCACTTCGGAAAAGACGATTTAGGCGCATGCTTGCCGCGTGGCCCGAACTGGCGACGCATCAAGAGCGTATCATCGACATAGACAGAAACGACGACACCGGAACTCCGAATATCATTGTAGCGGTATCGGCAACGCCCCTGGGCCGAGAAGCGATAGACACCACTCTCAGTCGCCTCAAAATCTTGTGAAATGCCGCACTTCGGTGCGTCATTGTAAACCTGAAGATAGGCGAACTGACTTCCTTCGGGACACCCCGAAGCAGCCGAGACGCCATCATTTGGAGCACCCAGCCAAGGGCTGGAATTGCTCAGGCTGATTCCAACACCTCCATTTTCGGCCGCAAGCGACGATTTCACCCATGGCTCCACATACACGACGCCGCCCTCGAATTGTACCCCTGAAGGCACCTTCTTGGACTCGAAACCGCCATTCGCGAGAAGATTCGACTCGACGTCCGACGCCTGTGCGCCAAACGAGCAGAAGATCATTCCCTAGACAAACAGTTCAATCTTTTTCATGATTAAAATTCTACCAACCCACCCCCCTTTCTTGCTATCACCCCAAAAGGGGAGGGATCTCAAAGCCCCAGTAGCTCACGGGCCGAAACGATGGCATCGAAGTATCCGTCCTCGGCGACCTGCGCATCGACTTCGCCGGCATGCACCAGCACAACGCGCCTGCTCTTCTCTCCTGCAAACGAAATCCGCGGCGCCCGCGGATCAACCTCCGCGGAGTAAACCGCAAGCGGAACAAGCGCCATAAAAAGTACCCGGCGTGACCTCACGCCGTGGCGCTGACAAAGTACCCGGCGTGACCTCACGCCGAGGCAGGACCCAGCCACCCCCGGCGCAGCCACCCCATCGTCATTCGCCCCTCCCCATCACCCGCACAAAGCCGTCATTCCGGCGGATCGCGATCGTCTCCTTCGCGCCGCCGGCGAAGGCGAGATCGACCTCGCAGGTGACGTCCTCGTTGGCAATGCCGGCGACGTACCACGTCGTGCCGTGGCGGCGCGCGAGGACGACGTACCGGCCGGGATAGCCCGCCAGGAAGCGGGTCTCGTCCCACGTCGTCGGGACGGTCTTCATGAACGCGATGCAGTCCGCCGGCGCATCCGTCAGGTTGTTCGGCGTGATCGCGAAGTTCTGGATTGGATTCTGGAAGAGGACCGCCGTCGCGCATTCGGCCCAGTCGCTCGTGCGGCGCCTCCGGTTACCCTTGTTCGTCTTCTCCAGGCTCTTGTTGAGGAACGTGCCACCGAACTCCATGCAGCCGAGCGCGTTGCGGATGAACGGATGGAGCGTCGCATTCAGCGCGGCCCGGTCGCGGTGATACTGGCTGAAGTGGTGGTTCTCGCTCGCGAGCACAGCCTCGCTGCCAACGTAGTTCGGATACATCCGCTCCCAGCCGCGGGGAATCGTGCAGCCGTGGAAGATCGTCATCAGCCCGTGGTCATCGGCATCCGAGAGAACCTGCTCGTAGAGGCGGAACGTCTCCTGCTTGTCGCCACCCCAGAAGTCGACCTTGATGCCCTTGACGCCCAGCTTCTCCATCCAGCGCATCTCGCGCTTGCGGGCGATGGGATCGCTCATCACGTTAATCGGGCTCTGCACGATGTCATTCCACCAGCCGCTCGAACTGTACCAAAGGAAAACCCCGATCCCCTTCGACCGCGCATACTCAATCAAGGCCTCGACAGAATGGTCCTCCCCCTTACATTCTCCATTCTCCATTTTCCATTTTTCATTTTCTCTCTTCCCCAGGTTCTTGTCCCAACCGGCATCGACGAGGATGTACTTCCACCCCATCGCCGCGGCGAGATCGACGAACGCAACCTGGTCGTTCCAGTTCATCGAGGCGTCGTCCCAGACGATCCAGCTCCAGCTCGAGGGACCGTAGACGTAGTCGTGCGTCGTCTCGTACTTGGGCTTCACAACGTCCCAGGCGACGGTCGTCTCGACGATGTCCTTGAGCGACCCGACGGTGAGCGTGCGCCACGGCGTCACGCCCGGGAGCGCGAACGCAGGCTCGACCGTGCCGTTGCCGTTGTTTTCCTCCGGCATCGGGAACTCGACCTTGAACGCGCGATCCTTCGACTCCCCGAGGCGACAGCCGCAGTAGTTGGAATCCGTGCCCGTCTCGCTCACGAGAAGCCACGTCTCACCCGTGCGGAAGAGACACGGAAACGTCCACCCCTTCCCGTAGCGTCCTTTGACGCCGACCGGCGCATCGACAACGTATTCCTCCTCGTAGCTCGGCTTGGAGCGCTTCCAGCCGATCATCGCGTTTGACTGCGGACACGTAAACTGCGTCGTCCCCTCCGGGAACGCAAAGGTCGTCCGCTCGTCCATCACGCGCACGCAGCCCGTCCCGCCCTTGCGTTGTCGCGGCACGGCATAGCGGAACGCGACGTCGCGGTTGCCGACGCGGAACTCGACGCCCAGCTTCTCACCCGAAGGCGCGGCGAACGCTACTGTCAGCGTGTTCATCTCGACTTCGACGGACGACGTCTTGATGGTCTTGAGCGAATAGTGATCGCGGAATTCGCCAGGCTTCTCATCGACGATCTTGAGATTCTGCGTGAAATCCCCGCAATCAAGCAAAAGGCCGAGCGCAGCTTTCTCGGTCACCGCCTGTCCGTTCGCCAAAACCTGCCAGCGCGGTACGCCGTCCGAATCCGTCTCAACCGACACCGCGAGCCGCCCGTCCGGTCCCGTCACCGTTCCGGCCAACACCCCCGTCGAAAGAATCGCCCCGACAATAGAAAGAATTCGTTTCATAAGCACATTCTACCATATCCGCCCCCCACTGCCCATCATACCATTGGGGGATTCAGAGTACCCGGCGTGACCTCACGCCGTGGCAGGACCAAGCCGTAAGCGTTTCGCCTTCGCGTAGCGAGGCGGAACGCGCAAAACCATCGCGGGCGCCGCAGGCGGCGCGTCCGCTTGCTTTTACCGCGCCTCGGCGTGAGGTCACGCCGGGTACTTTGTTTACGCCGGGTAGCCGATGCCCTTCGCGGTGTTGTGGATCGAGTACGTCTCGAAAAGATGGCGACAGCGCGGAACGATGTAGTCGTTCCAGAGATCGTCCACGCCCTTCGCGTGCTCGACCTTCCCTGACCAAGGTAGGTGCCAGTCTTCGTCCAGAACTCGTCCAGCGCATACTCCCGTACGCGGAAGCGCGACTCCCACATCGTGCCGGTGTCATGCGTCGTCCGTTGAAGGAAACCGTCGCGTACTGCTTCTGCGTCTTCATGAACTCGCTCGCGTCCCACATACGGCATAGTATATCAAAGAGGAACGAACCCCACCCCTGACAACCCCACCAACGGTGTCAGACCCCAGCCCCCCCCCGGGGCGACGTCAGGCGATTGGGGGACTGTCCCCGTACCAAAGCGGCAGTCGCCCGCAAGCTTGGTACCATCCGTCCGGCAGGTCGCAAAGAAGAGCCGTCCCGACTTCTCGCGCCCGAGAGCCTTCACGACCGGTGTGTCGAGTTCAACAAGCGGGAAGATGAGAACAAGGTCGCCGTTCGCCTCGGCCGTTCCGATCGGCTTTACGCCTTGGCCGTAGGCAACGAAGGACTGCGGACCGAAGACGACACTCTCGACGTCAATGTCGGTAAGCGGATTGAAGTCGCGCTCCTTTGCGATGCGCATCTCCCATCCCTTGCGCGTCTTCTTGAAGCTCTGCACACGACGGCCCGGATTCACCGGAATCGTGATGTTCTTCGACGAATGTTTGTCTCCGCCGACATCCTCCTTCTTCACGCAGTCAATGACTGCGAAGTTCGCCTGGAAGACGCGGCCGTAATTGTCGGTCGTCACCCGCATGCGCTCATACTTAAACCAGTCGTTCGAAATACAGCCCATCACCTTTGCGATGCCTGGCCTGTACGCCTCGCCCGGCTGGGTTGTCCAAGTAAAGCCGTCCGGCGAGGTGAGATACCACGCAACCCGCCCCAGCCAGTCATTGACGATAAGATGATACTGCACCTCGTCGCGCCAGAGGACGGGATCCTCAAAGCGCCCCGCCACATCGGGATAGACACGGCCCGTCATCATCTTGAACGGCTGGAGTCCGTCGGGACTCAGCCAGATCGCCCCGCCGCGGCAGACCGCCAGCACCGATCCGTCGGGACGCCGCGTAAACGAGAAGTTCGATTCGCCCTCGATGAGCTTGCGCCCGTTGAGGTCGAGAGCGAGCCGCGAATAAGTCCACGGACCACCCACCGTCGGCGCGCGGTAGACATGCGCCTTACCCTGATCGTTGATGCAGTAGACGGCGAACGAACCGTCCTTGCAACGAAAGAGTTCGGGGTTGTGACCCTTGCCAATCACGCCGACGACCTTGAAGTTGCCGTCCGACCGCGACGAGACGCAATGCGCAATCTCGCTCTTAGGCCAGAACATATGCCCCTTAGTTTCGCTCTCCTTCCACCGCGCAACAAAGAGATGGTACTGTCCGTCCACATAGACGATGTTTCCGCCCCAGTAGGAATAGTCCTTCGACTCCATGCCATTGCGGACATCACGCGGCTTCACGTTGTCCCCGCCCCAGCAGTCGGACGTGAGTGCCCCGATCGGCCGGGACTCTTCAAAGCGGTCCATAAACCGTCCGCCCGGCACCAGCCGCTCCCAGCCCGCCGGACGCGGACGGTCTACCGACTGCGCATGCGCAAGCGGTAGAAGTGAACAGGAGATAGTGAATAGTGAATAGTTGAGGATTGATTTCATAAATTGTAGAATCGTTCTGCGACCTGAGAGAAACATTCTTCGGGAAGCATTTCTCGACAGTCCGCGAGCCAGTCGGCGTAGGCAAGATCAGCCGTCACGACCGGCCAGTCGCTGCCCCACATGACGCGGCTCGGACCAAAGGCCTCGAGCACCGTCTCGACGTACGGACGGAAATCGACGCGCCCGACTTCGGTGACGAGTCCCGAAACCTTGCACCACACGTTCTCCCGCTTCGCCATCTCGCGAATGAATCGCACCCACTCGGGATTGTATTCTCCAGCGGGCTTGCCCATATGATCCAACACGAGCCGCAGGTTCGGATGCTTGTCCGCGAAACGAATCGCATTCGCAAGTTGCCGCTGAAAGACGAGGATCTCGTATGCGAGCGACGTCCCCTCCAGTCGCGAGATCCCGGCGTTGAAATCCTCCCGCAGGATGAACGCCTCGTCCGGCTCGTCCTGCACGACATGCCGCAGCGCCTTGAGCTTCGGCTCCGCCGCAAAGCGTTCCAGAAGCGCAGGGAAGCGCACCGCATCGGCAATCGGCAGCCACCCCGTCACGCCGGCGATGAACTCATATTTCGCCGCGTAGCCGAGAAGCTGCTCCGTCTCGGCGACGCACTGCCGCGCCTCGACCGAGACCACACGGTCGACCGTCCCCCGAATCGTTGCCTCAAGCTCCTTCGGACCGAAATCGCGCCGCAAGGCATCGGACGCGATCCAGCCGAATTCCTCCAGCGTGTACCGCCAGAAATGATGATGCGCGTCGACGATCACAGTTTCACCGCCAGTCTGCAGACCTTGCCCGGCGCCGCGTCCCAGTCGGCGAGAGCTTGTCCCGCGTCCGCAAAATCATACGCCTTCGTCAGCATCTTCGCAATCGGAAAAAGTCCGCGCCGTGCGAAGTCGATGACGCGGCGGAAATTCGCCGGCGTCGCATTGCGACTGCCGCGAATGTCGAGTTCCTTCTGCACGAAGAGCTTCGTCTGATACTCGACCGGCGCCTTCGCATAGCCGATGTACGTCACCGAACCCGCAAACGCGACCTCATCGACCGCCGCACGGAATGTCGCGGGAAGCCCCACCGCCTCGATGATGCAATTCGGCCCGTGTCCACCCGACAACTCCTCGAGCGCCGCGTGCAGGTCGGTCGTCGCGCTATTGACGACGTCTGTCGCGCCGAACTCCCTCGCAAGCGCAAGCTTCGCGTCATCGACGTCGATCGCAATCACCTTCCGCGCGTTCTTCTGCGCGAGGCCGAGCACCGCGCCAAGCCCCACCGCCCCGCAACCGATCACGGCCGTGACATCGTCTTCCATCGCCGCCGACCGGTCCGCCGCGTGTCCGCCGACCGTCAGCGGCTCGATGAGTCCGATGTGCTCGAGCGCAACGCCTTCGGCGTCGTAAAGCTTCGTCCACGGCACCGTGATGAACTTCGTGAGCGCGCCGTCACGCTGAACGCCCAGCGTCTCGTTGTAACGGCAGCAGTTGGGACGACCCTTGAGGCAACTCGAGCAAAGTCCGCAGTTCGTGTACGGCGACACCGTCACCGCCTGTCCGATTCGCCACGCGTCCGGAACACCCGCACCCTTATCGACGATGACAGCCGAAATCTCGTGTCCCGGAATCCGCGGCAGCTTCACCAGCGGATTGAAGCCGCGGTACGTGTTGAGGTCGCTCCCGCAATAGCCGATGTACTTGATCTCGAGCTTCACCTCGCCCGACTTGAGTTCGGGTTCGGCAATGTCGACAAAGGACGTTTCCTTCACTCCCGCAATCGCAAACGCTTTCATAGAATCTCCTTGAGTTCGTTCCAAAATGTTTCAGGCGCCCGATGCGCACCGTACGCGGCATTGACCGCCACCCGCTCGGGCTTCGAGGTGTTGAGCGCGACATGCTTGACGCCCGGCAGCCGCAGCGCGTACTCCACTGCCACGGCCGCCGGGTCGAGCGCGTATTTCGCACACAGCTTCAGGTACGCGTCACGGACGGCAAAGAGCCGTGCGTCGGAGACCGGATCGGCAGGACGGTAATCGAGCAGATCCCCGCCGGTCAGGAAGCCGCCGTTGAAGACCGCCGAATCAATGACCGTCACGCCCTTCGCCGCGAGGTCGGCGATGAACGCGAGAAGCTCCGGCGGATGCCGCAGGATCGTCGGCGCGCACGCGAACATCGTCCAGTCAAACGGCACGTCCGCCGCGAGATCCCGAATGACCGTCCAATCCTTCGACCCGACGCCGACGCCCTTCACCTCGCCCTTCGCCTTGAGTTCGAACAGCGCCTCATACGCCCCCAGGATATCCGCGCGGCGGCCCGAGACGGGCCGCCCTACTCCTGCGAGGTATTCGTCGGGATCGTGAACGGAAACGAGGTCGATCGGATAGCCGCCGAGAAGCTCCTTCGCCTCTTCGTAGCAGCGCAGGATGCCGTCATACGAAATGTCCTGTTGCGCATCCCAGTCGAGATCGGCCCACGCGCCGGGCTCGAAGGTCGGCTCGGGTGTCGTCAGCGGCTTCCGCCGCCAGCCGAGCTTCACGGAAATGGTGATGTCGCCCAGCTTCTTGCCGAGCGCCCGGAGCGCCTTGCCGATGCACTCGAGCGAGAGCCCCGCGCCGTACTTGCCGGCGGAATCGATGACGGGTTTCGGATACGCCTTGAACCATTC
This sequence comes from uncultured Verrucomicrobiota bacterium, assembly GCA_945834475.1. Lineage (GTDB taxonomy): Bacteria > Verrucomicrobiota > Kiritimatiellia > RFP12 > UBA1067 > UBA1067. Next base: position 22,564 of record CAMAHK010000004.1, on the reverse strand, counting down.
GGCGGCAATCGCCGTCTTCGTCTCCATCGGAATCGCCCGATAGAGATTGCCAAGGCAGCTCGTGCCGAAGATGATGGGTGCAGTCAGTTCAGTCATGCCGCGCATTATACACCAGATCGAACAGGAAGAGACGCCCGGCTTGTCTTTAACGTTAAATTAACGTATAATTTGCGTCCATGAAACGCAAACCGGTTTCTCTTCAGGATATTGCGGACGCCTGCGGCGTGTCGCTGATGACCGTCTCCCGCGCCATTCACGGGAAGTTCGGCGTCAGTCCCGACGTCCAGCGCAAGATCGTCGCCTGTGCCGAGGAGATGGGCTACATTCCCTCGCGCGACCTTTACCAGCTTTCGGACGCCAAGCCGACGATGACGATCGGTTTCGTCATTCCGCATCTCGCGGACACGATCTTTCCCGCGATGTTCGAGGCCATCGAGAGTTTCTTCGCGGAGCGCGGCTGGCGCGTGATGATGTGCTGCTCGCACAACTCGACGATCTCCGAATACCGCGTCATTTCCTCGCTTTTGCAACTCGGCGTGGACGGACTTCTCTGGTGCCCGGTCGCGATGGATGGCTACACGCATTTGCGCGAGCTCCTGACGCAAAGCCACAAGCCGCTCGTCTTCGTCGACCGCCGCGTTCCCGGCTTCGCGGCCGATGCCGTAATCGTCGACGACCGTGCCGCCATGCAGCGGCTCGTCGAACATGTCCTCTCGCGCGGTGCCGGCCGCATCGCCTATCTCGGCGCGGCATCCGACCGTTCCTGGACGGCCCGCGAACGCAAGGCCGGTTTTCTCGCCGCTCTCTCGGCCGCCCGTCTCACCCCCGACGAAACGCTCGTCCGCAACGTCGGCTCGGACATCGCCTCGGGCATTCGCGGAGCTTGCGAGCTGCTGGATGGCGCAAAACGTCCGGACGCCATCTGCTGCTACAACGATCCGCTCGCGCTCGGTGTCGAGAAGGAACTTCTCTCGCACAAGATCAAGATTCCCAATGACTGTCTCCTGACGGGATTCTCCGACACGCTGATGACAGAACTCGCCGCCGTCCCCATCACAACCGCCCGTCAGGACGCGACGGCTCTCGGACGCGAAGCCGCACGCCTTCTCTACCGCCGCCTCGTCAGCAAACCCGCGAAGACACGCGTCACCAAGGTCATTCCGACGACGCTGACAATCCGCGCATCGACTCGATAGTCCCGCGGCAGAACTTGCACGGGCTACCGCTTGATACCGGTGGATAAGTCGAAAGGCGCGAGAGCGAAGGACACACTGTTACATGTCAGCCAGCGAAAGGCCGTCGATTCGGACATTGTCCCGTTGCAGATCGGGATGCTTGCGGAAAAAGGCGGCGACTTTCAACTGCAAATCGAGTTGGCGAAGACGTGTCTTGTCGCACTTGACCTCAAAGAAGTCAAGGGCGTCCGCCACTTCGTTCTCACAGACAAGGTCAATCTCGTTCTCGCCCTTGCGGTCCCACCAGCCCGCGACACGCGTGTAGCGATGCGCTTCAAGAAACTTCGCACGAAAATACCGTTCCAGTGCAAAGCCTGAGAACTGATCTAAATCCCGCTCCACGAGCGTACGAAGCTCGGCATACTGCTTTTGCTCAAGCAGATGCAGGTATTTGTAGACAAAGCGAAACCAGAATCGGAAGAAGCAGTCGTTGATCCGATATTGGCAATTGCGGGACGTCGGCGTCTCATAGGCAGGTTGTACCTTCTCAATGAGCGAGTAGACGGTCTCCAATTTGGTCAGCTGTCCTCCGATTTCGGCTCCGATGACATTCCTGATTTCAGCATAGGAGGTCCGCCCCGAGGCAATCGCCGAAAGGATTGAAAAATAGACTCCGCTTTCCCGACCGAATTCCTGTCCGAGGATGATACGTCCCTCATCGACATACGCCGAACTCAGACCGAAGACAGTTTCAATCATCTTCTTTCGCGTGGTCGCCTTGGCATCCATCAGAAGTTCGACATAACGTGCGACCCCACCGGTCATCGTCCAGAGTGCCAACAGGTCGCGCGGCGTGTATTTCGGCGCATGCTCCGCGAGAATCGTCTTCACAAGATCAACAGGAAACGGATCAAGATGGATCTTTCCGGTGTTGCGTCCGTAAAGCGGCTGCGAATCATCGAAGAAGATCTTGTTCATCAAGCGGTTTACGCTGCTACAGACGACCAGATTGACCCGCGCCTTGCGATGCAACTCGTCCCAAACGCCTTGAATATCCGTGAAGATCGCCGGATCGATGCGGTCGAATTCCTGAAACTCGTCAATGACAAGCGTCAAGGGCGTTTCAATCGAGTATTCGAGAACAGCCCTGAAAAGCTGTCCGAACCGCTCGGCCTGGCCAAGAAGAGGACGCGAGAGAACGCGCGATATGTCTTCCTGAAGAATCACACACAAGTCTTTCTCGGCGCGCTGCGAAATCAAAAGATACAGATAAGGCGTCTTTCCATCGCGAAAAGCCTTCTCAACAAGCTCCGTTTTCCCGACACGCCGCCGCCCGGTCACGACAGTGAACCGTGACGACTCAAAGGAAAACCGACGAATCGTCGCCAACTCGTCCAATTCCGCTTCACGACCATAAAACTTCACAGGAAACTCCTTTCGACAAACGCACGTTTGGCAAACGGCTGTTTGCCAAACAGTTGTATTATATCAAAACAGTCCCCTGCAAATCCAGCGCCGAGATCTAACGTGCGGGCACGACACTTCCCCACCCAGACGACACTTCCCTGCTCCGTCACCCACGTGACATTGGTAAAGCCGCCGGCAACCGATTCGGCTCCGAAAAGGGACGAACCTGCAACAAGCAGTAAAGAAGACCGAGAACGCGACTCAGGGGTACTCTAGGTCACGCCGGGTACTCCGCTCACGCCGGGTACACGGATGCTGCCTATTCGAACTTCAGCGGCGAGCGCGGATCAACCGCCGCCGGCGCCGCCGACAGCGTATAGGGAAGAAGCAGCCCCCACACCAGTTTACCAACCGCAAATCTCCATTTCATCATACCGGAGATTCTATCAAACCTTTCCCGCCCGCTCCATCGTCCCAAAGGGGGAATCTAAAGCCCCAGAAGCTCTCGGTCTGAGACGATGGCATCGAAGTAACCGTCCTCGGCTATCTTCGCATCGATTTCGCCGGCATGCACCAGCACGACGCGTTTGCTCTTCTCGCCGGCGAATGAAATCCGAGAGATTTTCTCCCGCATCTCCCTTTCAATCGAAGAGTCGATTCGCGTCTGGTGCTTGACTTCGATGACATACACCGCGCTCTTCATCTGAAGGAGCAAGTCAACCTGCACGCCCTCCCGCGTCTTCGTTCCCCGCCTTGAATATGGTGCCGCCGAAAGGATGAGCTGCCTCCCGATATGCAGGAACGGCAACAACTCGCGATAGTGACTGACGACCAGATTCTCAAACTGAAGGGCCACGATCGTCGACCAGCCCTGCAGCTCGCCCAATGACGCAAACATGAAAGTGCCGGACTTGATCGCCGCGATCCGCGGTTCGATATGATGGAGATAGAACCGCGTGTAATTATCCTTAATCCGATAGGTCTCGACCTTGAGCGGCTTGTCGGTTTCGGGATTGAGCCCCCCTTCTCGCGCTACAAATCCGCCCGCTTCAAGGTCTCGCAAGTGACGCGTCAGATGGCCGTTCCGTTCCGTACCCAATCTTTCCGCGATTTCACCTGCCGCAAGAGGTCCTTCACTCAAGGACCGAAGAATCGACTTCTTGATCGATGCGCTTTCCTCGAAGACTTCGCTGAAGATTTGTTCGAACTCTTCGACCAGGGCCCCCTCGGGGGTAAAGCAAAGACGACGAATGTTTTCGTCCGCCGAGACCGAGCTGTCAATTTCTTCCAGATACTTCGGCACGCCGCCGGTTACCGCCAGGACGTCGAGTATATCCTTGACTGCGAGTCGCGAGCGCTTCTCTCCCCAAAAGCGCACGCAAAGATTCAACGGCAACTCCTCCAACGTGAGATTGAGCGAAAGCCGCCCTGCAAAAGCCGAGCTCTCGAGGATATTTTGCGAGATCCAGGTTGAAACCGAACCACAGACGACAACAATCAGCCGATCATGCTTCTTGAGCCGTGTATCCCACGCCGTCTTGAGCATTCCGGCAAAATTCGCATCATAGCGGCCCATCCACGAGACCTCATCCAACAGGACCACCGTCCGCTCGCGATCACGAATCGTCATGTCGAGAAGCGAGAACGCCTCAAGCCAATTTGAAGCGGACAGATTTCGCGGCAGATCCGACTGCAGTGCCAGCTGGGCAACGAAATTCGCAAGCTGATCGGCATTCGTCATCTTCGGCTGCGGAGCCGTGCCGGCAATCTCGATAAACCGGCAGTCACTGCGCCGCGCAAACTCTTCAACGAGACTGCTTTTGCCGATACGCCGACGGCCTCGGCAGGTCACAAAAGAAGATGTCTTCTTCTTCCAAAGCTGCGCCAAATCTGCAAGTTCTCCCTCGCGGCCAATAAACATACAATATTCCTTCATTTGATAGAATTCGTATGTATTATCGCACAAACACGAACATGATGTCAATAATAATCGGGCTTGAAATCACAGATTTCATGATTTCAAGCCCACAAAGAGTACCCGCAGTGACCTCGCGGCTGGGTGCCTCACTTAATGGAAATCGTGAATTCTCCGGGATAAACATATTCGGGATTGTAGACGCCGGGAATCGTCTGGGCTTCGTTATAAAGCGAGGAGATCGTCGATTCGACGGTTGCGAACTGGCGGTCGAACCACGCGACGCGACTCGAGATGAAGCGCTTATAATTCGCAATATCCTCCACGAAGTTCGGCGTTCCACCCCAGCGACGCACATCAGCGGCGATCGCCTCGACGATCAGAGCGGCGTGCGTATCGACAGGACCTCCCTCGGCGATCAGCGCGAGTATCTGCGGACGGACCGCCCAATAGCGGCCACGGAGCACCTTGCAGAAATACTGGTCACTCGCCCATTCCATAAACATCGAATGCTCGGACCACATCGTCTGCCAGCCTTCCGGATCGCCGCTGCAGTGATCGAAATCCCAGACGGGGCCGAACTTCAGCTTCTCGCCGTGGGCCTTGTACGCGTAACGACTCTTGCGCGCGCCGTCGTAATTGGCGAAGATTTCGTAGACGAGCAGATAATCGGCCATTGACTTGACGTCCGCATACTGGCGATAATGGAAACCTTCCTTCGACTTGCGATCGGGCGAGACGCATGCGTCCCAATAATTCTGCAGATACCCCCTCAGCCAATTGTACATTGCAGGATTCGTCTTCAGATACTCGGGCGAACCGACCATCGTCTGCATCCGCAGTTTCCCAGCGGCCGTCGTGAATTGCGAAACGGAATCCATCTCCATCGAGAACTCGACAAGATAGCCACCGGTGATATCGGCTGACGACGGATTAATCGTCGACAGGTCCGTCTCATCAGCAACATCATCCTCCCAATTGTGAATCGGGACGCGATCGGGATCGGCGCGGATATGCTCACAGAACTGGTAGAGTCCGTCGTAGCGTCCGTTCAAGATTCCGACCACCCAGGTGGACTTCATACCAAGGCTCCCGATATCGTTCGCGAAATCATAAGCGAGCTTGTTCCGCATCTGGATATCGTCCGTGTAATTCGCGAGCATCACCCAGTGCTTGTTCTTCGGGAATCCGAACATCTTCGTCTTCTTATCAAGCTTCACCTTGTACGGCTTCTTCGCCTTACCGGCGGACGAATTGCCACGCACCTTGATCTCATACGCACCGTCATACTGCATCGCCCACGCGTCATTACCCTGGACGCGCAGATTCCCGGTGTGCACTTCCTTCTCCGCCGTCGGATCACCACCGTCATCGGTCGTCATGTAGGCAACTGGAAGACGGGAGAAATAGAACTTCTTTTCGGCAACGACACCATATGCATCCTCAGCCTGAAAGCGTAGCCAATGCTCGTAAAATTCGGATGTCGGCGTCATCCTGTCGCCCGTGGCAACGAGATGTCCATTCGCGCCATCGGGATCGAAAGCCTCCCAAACGCACGTCGCGACGAGGTCGAGTCCGAGGAAGGACGATGTCTTCGCCGTCAGTGCTTTGCCGACGCAAGGACGATCCGTATCAAGCGCAATGCACGGACGTACCAAGCCGCCGATCACGACCGGGTCTGTCCCCATCTCCGCCAATACCGTCAAATCCGTCGTCAGCGCCGTCTCGCCGCCAATCGTCGTTTCAGCCGTACCGGGATACGTTGCAAGCGTGTAGTCATCGGACGAAATCGGCGCATCGAATCCGGTGAACGACGCAAGCTCACCTTCACCTTCTTTCCGCACCCAATGCACCCCGCTCGTCGCCGCGCCACGAAACCAACGCCGCCCCATCAGTTCAAGCGTCACAGACACCTCGCCCGTTTTGACGGCGTACGAGACGAACGTATCATCCCCGAGATCCCGTAACTCGATACGCCCGTCAAGGTGGCGCATCTTCTCAACCGCGGGACACGGCAAGGCAAGCCATCGCCCGTCGCCCCAGCACCAGCAACCATACGTTCCGTCCTCGAACTGCGCCGGCACCAAAGCCCCCGCTCCCGGACAAGGCCCCTCCGGCGAATCGCCGGACAGCTCGTCGAAATCGAGCGCAAAGTCGATGCGCACGGCTTCGGACAACGCCCCAGATATGGCGAATTCAGTCTCGGACGTCCAGGAGCCACCATGCGTCTCCCCGACGGACGTCTGGCCGAAACGATTGGCGCCCGGCTCAACGAGGAGCACGGACGCCAACAGCGCACTGACAAGTGTCATCACATCTCCTTAACGGACGATGATCGTGATGCTGGACGGTCTGTAACGGAGAACTGCCGCCGTATAAGCCGCCGCCGTTTCCGTGGCAGCACGGCTCTCAAAGCGAACCTTCCACGACGCGACCTTCCAATCCACCCCTTCCAACTGCTCGGCGGCCACGCCATCGACGTAAAGTTCCGTCTCCGGCTTGAAACCCGGATTCGACGGCAGCTTCGCGACTTCGTATCCAGCATTCCTCTTCAGCGCCGAAAACTGCTCGGCTGTCATCGCGACGCGCACCTTCACGCCCTCGGCGATCGTCACGCTGTAATCCGTGAGCGTCGTCACCGCGCCATCCTCACCCGGCAGATTGAAACCAAGCGTGCCTTCGGCAATGTCGAGCGTCGAATTGGCCACCGCACCAAACCCCGTGCCGAGCGTGAGGCAGCTCCCCGCACCGACCTTCTTGAGCGCCACACGCGAACAGGTAAACTTGCCGTTGATGACCGAATCGACATCCTCACGCGCACCGACTTCGATCTTCATGCCATGACGGTCCTGTCTCGTCGATCCCGCGCGGAGACGACAGTCGGGCGCTTCCTGGATCATTGCGCCGAACTTGAGCGCCTCGCCCTTCAGATCCTGATCAAAGAAGGTATACGACATGTCGCCGTCGCGGCCCACATACCAATCCTGATTGAGAATCCAGACCGCGTTCGCCGAACCAGCAGCGTTACCGTACCAGCCGGTCGGCGGTGCGAATTTCCCCCATCCACCCCAGAGGCGCAGCGTACCGGCGAAGCCCGAGCAATCGCCTTTCACCTGCGGGCCACGCTTCTCATCGCTGTAGTAGTCGAGATAACCGCTACCCGTCAGATCGCGGATCGTGAGGTTCGCGTTCGTCGCGTGCACCTTGTTCGTCGTGCCAGCGGCAATCTCAAGGGGAATGTCGATGTTGGCGCCGTTCGACGTGCCGGCATAGACCTCGACGCCGGCAAGGACCAGCTTCTTTGGGCCGTCCATCGTGAAGTAATCGCTCTGCACGTCCAGCGTCATCCTGCCACCACAGAACCCAAAGTCACCTTCGCCTTCGACCATCGTCCGCGTAATCGTCTGCGAGCAACCGAGGAGGAGCGTAACGCCCTCGCCGATGACAATCTTCGACATGCCGTCCGCTTCGAACTTGCCGACGCGCACTTCTCCCGAACCGGTGAGCGCAGGATCGCCGTCCGCATTGAGCGCCACCGTCACGTTCTCGCCGAGCTTCACCGGCACGCCCGCTGTGAGACGGACGACGACGTTCGACAGGTTGCAAGCCCCGGCCTGAACGGTACCGGCCTTGGCTTCGAGAATCGTATCGTTCGGGAAGGTGACCGCCTCCGTGAACGTGAGGGTCGTCGTGTCGCCGACCTTGCGGATGGTCGCCGGATTCGTCCAGAACGGCACCGTGATCGTGCTGTCCCTCCCTTCACGTGCACCGATTTCAACGATCAGCCCGCGATTGGCGATGTCGATCTTATCCGTCTTCTCTCCCGTCGTCAGCGCGCCGAGCGCAATCGTCTCGCCCGTCTTGGCATGGATGTAGATGCGCTCGGGACGGTTGTGATCGAAAGAGGCGTCCGCACTGCCCGAGTTCGCATTCCGGAAGATGAAACCATCGCCTGCGAGTCCAATGACCGTCAGCGCTCCCGAATAGCCCGCGTTGTTGCCCTGAAGCTCGAGCTTGCGCGACCGACCTTCGAACATGAGATCGCCGGCACCGGAAAGCGCTCCGGTGATCGTCACATGGGCACCCGCATTTGCGCTGCGGCAGAGGGTGTTGTCGAGCTTGCTACCCTCGCCGTTGTCGCCGGGATTGACGACGATCGACGGAAGGAACGTGTTGTTCGAGTTCCGTGCGAGCGGACTGAACATCGCGTTCTTGAGGACCAGCGTCGAATTCTCGCCCAGTGAATGGTTCGCCTGTCCGTTTTTGCCTTCACCATGGAGACCAAAGTCGCCGTTCAGCACGGCGTTCTCGATGACAATCCGGCCCGCGAAGTTGATGAACGGATAGCCAGCCGTGAGCGGCGTATAAGAGAGCTTCAGCTCGCCGGCCGTCTGCTTGATCGTGCCCGAACCCGTAAAGGTGTAGTCGCCGTTGATCGTCTGATTCGCCGAAAAGGTGATGACATCATCAGCACCAAGGTCATACGCCTTCGTCTCCGGATCCCACGGAATATCCGCCGCGAAAGCCCCGCCCGCCGCGAGTGCCGTCAGAATCAGCAACGATTTCTTCATTGTCAGAGTTCCCCTTAGGTCAAGGAGAGAGATAACAGACCATTTACCCCCCCCCCTGACAATTTTTGAAAATTATCTATGATGTATTATACACTTACAACGCGAAATCGCGCCATCACACTAAAGGGGGATAGGCACAAAGGGGAGTATCCGGCGTGAGGTCACGCCGGGTACTCTGCTTGGAAACACCACCTTTGGGTAAGTTTGACACCGTCAATGTGTCTAGTCAGCATGCACCAACCCGATAGCGGGCGCACTACAAAGATGCAAGGACGAGAATCTCCTTTCCGGAAGCGACAGAGAAAGGCTTATTGAATCCGGAACGCACGAAACAGGAGGTACAGACTTTGAGTCTGGCAGAATTTAGAAGATCGACAATTTCTTCTCTTGTATAACGCCGATCGACGACAAGATATTCCGCATCAAGGCCAGACGCGCCACCCGAGAACTGCTCCTTGTGATAGAACAATCCCGTCGAACGATCCCACACCCCTTCCGTTTCAAAGAATTCGCCCGACGACACCATGGCGTTTGAGGGACGAAGCTTAAAGACTGCGTCAAGAAGCTCAACAGGTGTCGGCGAAGCAAGCTCAACAATTGATCCTTTTTCGGCGAAGCAACTGTTTGCAACAGTGATAACCGCATGCCCGGTAGGCGAACGAAAGAATCGTGTCTATTTCATCCTTTGCCTTCCGCGACCAGGGCTGAGAAGATTGCGGCATGCGGCGATAAGCATCAGCTACGATCTGAGATGAACGTGCGATGACTCCTGCAAAAGAATCGAGTTGCGTCGGCGACTGATCGCGGAAAATCACAGACAGCCACTCTTGCCCCGATGGAAGTGCGCCATATCGAGCGGGGACATTGGAGCGACCTGAAATCACATGCGTGCGGTCAGTGAAGAATTGTGTATCGATATAAGAGACTTCATCCGAAAGCGTCCATGCAGCACTTTTCAGAAATTCGATTTTCGAGAAAAGCTCCGTGCGTAAAAAATCAGCGTCTTGGGCAATACGTGCAGGAACACCTCGGCGAAAAGTTGCGCCTTCTAGGGCCTCTATCGTACATGACGAAGAAGTTACGATTCCCCAAGCATAATAATCGGAGAACCCCCATATCGAGTGAAGAAGCGAAGTTGCAATGCCTTGATGACGATGGCCCTCATCGACGACAAGCTGAACCACGAAGGCAATCTTTCCACGAGATGTCGACAATTCAATGTAGACTGCCTGGCCGATAAGTCGCCCTTCCTCTGTACGACAGAGAGCGAAACGATATTCGGACCGAGCATACCAGCGGCGATAAACATCCGCCTTCATGCGAATCTGCCCGCCTGGCTTGCGCGGGGGAGGAACATCAACACTCCACTTTCCATAAGACGACGAAAAAACAGCCGCCAGCTCGTTGCTGAGCGCGCCCGTAAGTTCATCGCCACGAACAATCTGGAATTTAAATGCCTCAACCATCGTGCGACATCATATCATATCTCGCGGCACACCAAAACGACAAACGGGTACTCGGCTTGGAGCGCCAGAATGGGGAGGGCCCCGAAATTTTCAGCGCCAGACGGTCGGCTTGGTGCCGTCGTCGAGCGTCACGCAAGCCAAGTACCCGGCGTCTCTTCCTTCGGCGTCCCCGGCGCGCCGAGCTGCGCGGACGGATTGCCGTTCGCGACATGACTGATGATGCGGCGGCCGCCGAAAAGCGGATGCGCCTTGTGCTGGTCGAGCTCGGCGTAAAGTCCGTTCTTCGTGCCGTTCCACGTCGGCCTTCGCCGCAGCCGTCATCGGGACAGACTTCTCCTCGCCGAAGTCGGCGGAATACGACAGGTCGACGGAGACGATCTTGTCGCCGGGAAGATCGGAAAGCGGGTTGATCGGGAACGACACGGCATAGGGCTCGCCGGGCATCGCCACCGCCGAATGGGCGATGCCGAGGATAAGGCCGACTTCTTCGCGCGTCTTGCCGAGGGCGAGATACTTGAGAACGTCCATCTCGCGCGCCGTCAGCATGCTCGGCACCTCCGGCAGCGTCTCTTCCTGAAAGGGACCTCCCGCCGCAATCGTCCGCAGCGCGTCCAGAAGCCGAGGCCAAGGTCCTTCGCCGACGTTGCGCCACAATCAAAGCCACACCCGTTGTCGACGATCGTCAGCACCAGGCGATGCGCCTCGAAGCTGACGCGCACGGCCACGTGCCGCGCCTGACCATGACGAATCGCATTCCCGACGGCCTCCTGCAGGATCATCAGCAGTCCGCCCGCCAGCGTCCGTGCAAGCGGCGGCTCCTCGGGGAGCGGACACTCTGCCCGCAGGAAGGACGTGACCGTGAGACTTTTCTGCCCATCCGAAAGCATCACCTGCACGGCCGTCATGCGCCGGTTGATGTCCGTCACACGTCCCGACACGCTCACAAGCCGCGCAAAACGATCCGGTTCCGTCGAACCCATGACCGGGTGTTCATGGAGCTGCGAGACAGAGACATTCTCATAAGACGGCTCAAAATCCTCACGATGTTCGACAGACATCAAGACACAATGATCAATGCGATTGTTGACCGTTTGGTACAGAACATCGCCTCGCAACGTCACGTAATCACCGGGACGCGTCTCCGGCTGGTCGTGGTTCAACGCCGCGCGCCACCACGCTCCCGCATCCGTCCGAAAGAAGAAGAACGCCCCCTTCGGCTCGGCGAACGTCACCGTACCCGACAGCGTCTGCGGTCCGTGCTGAAGCGGCTCCGCCGCGATACACGTCGCGGCCAAGAACGCCAGAATCAGCACGAACCGCGTCATCACCGCTTACTTCGCGAGCTTGAGAACCGTCGCGCTCCACGGCGCGAGTTCGCGCGTGAGCGAACCGCCCGCAAACGCCTCCGTCGTCGTCTTGATCGTCACGCGTTCGGGATCGTCAATCGTATTGACCGCGTTCGGATCGGCGTCCGTCACGGTCTCGACCGTCAGTGTTCCCGCCGACAGCGCGAGATCCAGCGCAATCGGCTGCGCCTCGCCCGCCGCATTGACGAGCTTCACGATCGTCGTCCCGTCCAGCTTCTGACCCACCGACCAGAACGCCGTCGCGCAATTCACCCCCGCCTTCACCGGCACCGTTACGTCGGGACGGTTCGTCGCGAAGAGCTTCTGCACGTAGTAGTTGGGCGTGCCGAAGACACGCGTCTTGTCGAACCAGATCATGTCGGGACGCCAATGGTAGCCCGGCGCATCGAGATTGTTGAAGAGCGGTGCGTACGAGCTCATCCGGACGACGTCGCAGTTGCGCTCGAAGCCACACATCATCGCCGCCTCACAGATCGCCGAGTGAAGCGAGTTCTCGCGTCCCTTCTCGTGACAGGCGTATTCGCCCGCATAGACCTTCGGGGCCGTGCGCGAATACGTGTCGTAGCGGTTCGCGTTCTTGAGGAACCAGTCCGGCGGACGGTAGTAGTGCTCGTCCAAGATCTCCGCACCATACTTCGTCATGAACTCCCACGCGCGCTCCCAGCGGCCCTCGTCCACATTCGGACCCGACGAGCTCACGATCGTCACGTTCGGATAGAGCGCCTTCACCTTCGAGGCGATGAGCGGGAAGCGGTCGAAGAACGGCTTGTCCCAGTTCTCATTGCCAATGCCGACATAGTGCAGCGCGAACGGCGCGGGATGTCCCATCTCGGCGCGGATCTTCGCCCACGGATTCGTCGCCGGATTGCCCGTCGCAAATTCGATGAGGTCGCAGATGTTCGTCACGAAATAGTCGAGCGAATCGAGCGGCGCGTAGTGGGTCGGCCGGCGATACTGGCAGGTGAGCCCCGCGAGACAGATCGGGAGCGGTTCGGCGCCGAGGTCCTCGCAAAGTCGGAAGTACTCGAAGTAGCCGAGACCCTGCGTCTGCCAGTAGACGAGGTTGCGCTTGCCGCCTTCCGTATCCCAGCGGTTCTCGTTCAGATAGCGGCGTTCGACGGGACCGACCGAGCGCTTCCAGTCGAACCAGCTCATGAAGTCATCGCCCTCGGCGATGCAGCCGCCCGGAAAACGGATGAGCTTCGGCTGCAGCGCGGCCAGCTTCTCGACGAGGTCGGGACGCAGCCCGTTCGGCTGACGCTTGTACGTCTCCTCAGGGAAGAGCGAGACGAACTCAAGGTCGACGATGCCCTTCGTATCGAGAAGAATCGAGAGCGTCGCGTTCGTCGCGTCCGCCGTCGGCTCCAGGACGGCCGTGAACTTCGTCCAGTCCGCGAGTTCCCGGTCAAACGGCGTCGCGCCCGCCTTTCCGACCTTGAGCTCACCGGGCGCGACCTTGTATTCGGCCAGGAGCTCGGGCGCCTTGCCCTTTTCCGCCGCCGGCTTTTCGAGAACGACGCGAAGGCTGCCCGTGTAGCCGTCGGTGCCGCGCGCGTAGAACTTGAGGTCGTACTTCGCGCCCGCCTTCACGACCATACCGTTCGCAAAGCCGCGGTTTCTGACGCCGCACCCCGTGCCCGCGCCGATCGCCTCGATGCGCAGGTACTGCGCGTTCTCGGGATAGAGCGGCTTCGCCCATTCCTGCGTCACGCGCGCCTCGGCCCCGCCGCGGAAATCGTATTCCCAGTAGCCGGGACGCTCCGTGCGCCAGTCGAACCCGCGGTTCGCGACCATCTCGGCGTAGATGCCACCATCCGCCGCCCAGTTGATATCCTCAAAGAAAATGCCGTAGAGCGTCTCGGGGACGTCCAAGGACGTCTTCTCCGCATCAGGCGCAAGAGTCAGCAACGGCAAGGCAGCCACCAGAACATGTGTCAGCATAACGTATATCCTCCAAGTCTATGATTAGAATATTCTATCCTAATCATCCTCTTGGCGCAATCCCCCTTTTGTCTCATGCCCGGAGGATTCCGAGCTCTGTGGCTTCCAGAAGTAAACCCTCTTTTCCGAAGCGTTTACTATCTGTAATTATTACCTCTTCTTGATGGAGGTGGTCTTTCTTCCACTACCCTCCCCGGGGAGGGGACGCGCGTTTAGTTTCAGAATTCGGTAGAATCCGTGTGTCAGGGCTTTCGGAGAGGGGCGTGAGCCTTCGCGAATGCCCGATCAAAACGAACAAGGAAAAGAACGATGAAACACATGAAATTCGACGACAGGAACCGGCTGGAATTCCTCGCCGCCTGCGGACGCTCCGCCAATCAGATAGCCGAGGACCGGGGCAGATCACCGTCCGCTATCAGGGAGGAGTTCATCAAGCACAGAGGGACTCCGAGGGACAGCACAGGTTGGTCTTGAAGTTGCGCCACGGTCTCATGGCGTACGTTATACCATAATTCGCCCGCGCTTGTGGCATTTGCAAACGTTCGCGCCGTAAATACGCGCATTTGTGGCGTTTCGCCCTTTGTTTTCGGTTCGCTTCGATTTTTGAAAGACAAAAACAGAAACGCCACGCCGCCCGCCGTCTTTCCTATACTTTCCCGTGCTTTTCCGCCTTGCGGCTTTTGAAAATACCACTAAAAACCACGCGCCGAAACGCCACCGCCGGACGGTGCGCCGGAACGGTTCGACAGTTCGCCGCGATCTATCCAGCAACCGTTCGACAGGCGGAAACGTCCCGCCCTCGATCTCGCCCGCCATGAGCCGGACGGACGGGCAACCGTGTGCCTTGCGTCCGCGTCCGCCGGACGTGTCGCGGCAAGGGTGCGCCGTGCCCGCGTTCCTGTGCCGCTTGCCGTGCGCCCTGTGGCGCGACCTATCCGGCAACCGTTCAACGGTGCGCCGTGCCGATCTCGCCCGCGTCCGGCTTCCGGCTTATCCGGCAACGGTTCGACGGGTGATAGGCGGCAAGGGTTCGATGGTACGCCCTCGATCTGTGCGCAGCCGTTGCAACGGCATTTAACGCGCCTTTAACGCCCCGTGCAATGTCCCCGCAATCGGCAACCGTGCGCCGTACCCCGTTAAAAAAAAGTGTGCCTATAACGCCGACACCTTCCCGCGCCGAATGTTTCAACCGTGGCGGGGTAGTACCTTCGCGCCGCCCGCCGGAACGGTCACGTGGAAAAGAAAACGCCGCGCCCCATTTACGGAACGCGGCGTAATGTCTCGCAAATTTTCCGGCTTACTTTTTCGCGGGCTTCTTCGCGGGCTTTTTCGCGGGGGCGGGCTTCGCCGCAACCTTCGCGGGCTTCTTCGCGGGCTTCGCCGCAACCTTCGCCGCTGTGGTTTTCTTCGCCGTTGTTTTCGCTTTCATGGTTCTTTGTTTCCTCTTGTCTTTTCCACCCGTCCAACCGCCCCAACGCGGGGACGTGCCGGACGGGAAATATCACGCCGCCGCCTGTGCCGCGCCTTTTGCCGTGCCGCGTTCCTGTGCCGGAACGTCCGCCGCCGGACACGGCAACGCGGGCACGGTTGCAACCTCTACCGCCGGAATGGGCGCAACCGCGCCGCCCGCGTTCAAGTGGCGCAACAGTTCGCCCCGCTCGGCTTCCGTCAGTTCGGCAACCAACGCACATATAGACCGTACCCGCGCCGACAGTTCGCCGCCCGTCGCGCCCGCCGCCCCAATGTCCGGCAACGCGGACACCGCCGAATTTAACGCCGCTTCCGATTCATGGAAATAATGCCGCGTCATTTCTACGGTTGAATGTCCCACTATCGACTGCACGAACGCAAGCGGAACGCCCGCATTTGCGGCAAGTGATACGAACGTATGCCGTAAGGAATGGAAACCGACAAGACATCGTTTTCGGCTTCCCTCTTGTCCTTCGGTTGCCGTCTCGATTCCCGCCGACTTGAAAACGCGCATAAACCGCGCCGACAGTTCGCCCGCCTGTTTTAGATACATTTCCGCGCATTGCGGCATAACGTACCCGCGACGGTTCGCCGCCGGAATTTCCAAAAGCATATTTAGCAAATTGACGTGCAACGGTATAACAACCATGCGCCCCGTTTTCCGCGCCGTCTTTCGCGGCACAAGGGAAATGCGCCCGCGTATCAAATCAACTTGTCCCCAATCCAAGCAAGCGCAATCACCCAACCGTTGCCCAGTGTAAATGCCGACAGAAAACAATAGCCGCATTTCGCCCTGTAAGATTTTGTAAACCCGCGCCAACTCTTCGACGGTCAACTCACGCCGCCGCGTGTGCGTTTCGTGTTTCTTCTGTATGCCGTCCCATACGTTTTCAGTAATTCGCGCCGTGCCGTCCGCGATCAGTACGCGCCACATCATGCGAAAAAACGATATTGCTTGATTACGTACCGAATTACTAACGCCCGTGTAGCCGTCCGCCGCGAACGTGTGCGCGTGTTCTTTCGTCACGTTCCTCATTTCTGAAACGTCCGCGAAACGTTCCGCCATGAATGAAACGAAACGCCGCGCCCACCCCTCGCAAATGCGCAACCGCGCCGCGCCCGCCGTGTCCTTGCGGTTAGGGCTTTTTACAAATGCTTCCCATGCGTCCGCGATCTTCAACGCGGGGCGCGTGTCCTCAAACTCTTTCAATCGGCTTTGAACGCCGCCAAGTTTTCCGGCGAACGCTTCCAACCGTTCCGCCTTGTCCTTCAACTGAAACGGCGCGACAAATTCAGCAAGTTTTATCTCCGCTTCCCGTCGGTCAGCCGTGCCCGTACTCTGTGAGTACCTTTTCCCGTCCACCGTCCAACGTGCAATATAAACGCGCCCGCGCTTTTCAAGTGTGCCCGCGCCCTTGCGCCGTTCCTTGCCTTTGTGCCCGTTGCCCTTGCGTCCCTGTGTCTCTTTTTCGCTCATGGTGTTCTACTTCCATTCACAAAAAACCCCACCCCGTAAACGGGTAGAACATACCACGGTACGCGGTAGACCGTTTACAGGGCGGGGAAATGTTTTTATCCCGTTATCTTGTTTCGTCGCGGGTGTTCTACTTCCCATTGCGGCGCAACGGGGCATATTATAGCAAACGCCGCCGACAGGCGCAACCGCGCCCGCGCACGTCTCGCCGCGCAAGCGCATATCATAGCGAATTGCCCGCGCCGTGTGATTCATTCCCAAATCAGCCGCGCCGCGCAAATTGCCGCGCTTAAATTGCCGCGCTATGCGCCTGTTTGAAAACTCGCGTATCATTCCGCCGCGCCTTTCTCCGCGCCGCGTTCCCGTGCCGGAACGTCCGGCAACTTCGACAGGCGCGAAACCAACGCCGCCCCGTAATTGTCCGGCGTTTCGCCCTGTTTCAACTCCGAATAAAAAGCGAATAATTGATCACTAAACGCGCCCGCGCCTTTTGTGCGTAGCAACTTCTTGAAAGTGTTTACCGCCCGCGCGTTTCCCGTCTCGCCCGAGATTTCAAGTGCCGCCGCGACGGGTTCGCCCGCGATCTTTTCCTCAATACTTACGCCCGCGCCGTCGCGTCCAAACCTCGCGACAATGTCCCCTATACAATCGGCTAACGCCCGCGCCCCGCCCGTGCGCTTGTCCAGTGCCGATTCGATTATTCGACGGACAGGCGCGACGGGTGCGGACGGCTTCGCCGGAACGGTTGCGGGCTTGTTCGACGTGCCCGCGCCCTGCGGCGCGATCTCTCGCCGGACGGGTGCGCCCTGTGGCGCGTTCGACGGGTGACGGTTAGACGTGTCCGGCTTGCCGCCCGTGCCGCGATCTACCGCGACGGGTGCGGACGGTTGCGCCGCTTGCGTCCGCTTCGCATTACTTGCCGCCGCGCCCGCTTGTCCGCGTTTAGACATTTTCTCATAAGATTCAATTCCGCGCTTTGCCGCGTCTAAAAGGCGGTTGAAAATGTTTAATTCCGCGCCCGTTTTCGGCGGGGTGTATTCCTCGCCGGATAAACATTGCTCCAACGGAAACAATAACGCGCCAAGTCCGGCGGGGTCATTTACCGCCCGATAATCCCGTATCACTTGCGTCAAAACAAGTATTGCGGGCGGTTGCTTTTCTGTACGTGCCCCGCTCATTCCTCGCCGCCCGTTCCGGCTTTTGTGCCGTTCAAAAGTTCGACAACGGAACGCCGCGAAAACCCCAACGCCTTACGCCGTCCCGCTATCTCCATACGCCGGATTATTCCGCGCTTTCCCCACGCCGTCACGGTTGCCCGCGATACGCGCAACATTTTAGCGGCTTCCGCCCGTGTGAGCGGCACGTCGCATTTTTCCGCGTCCGCCTTATCCCCGCGCAACAGGGACAACGCCGCCGCCATGTCCGCCTTTTTGATAGTGGTATCAGCCGCGCAAATAGACATGATAACCGATTCCGTTTCACGTTTCATTTTTTGCCTTTCGCTTTCGGGGTTTTAAGTTTTCCGTATAGGTGCAACTCCACGCCGTCCGCCCTGTATTTCGGAAAATACTTTGATATGATAGTTTTCGCCCGCCCGTTTACGAACGGGTGCGCGTCCACGCATACCCGCAAATATGGCGCGTTCGCCGCGCCCATTTCCTGTATGGGGTAAAGTCCGCCGTGCCCGTCCGGCGCAAGCATAACCGCCCGCGTGTCGCTCATTCCTCGCCGCCTTTCGCATCCGCCTTTCCGGCTTCCGGCGCGTCCGCGCCGTCCGCCGCTCCGCTCTTGCCGTTGTATTCACGTACCGCGCTCATGCGCCACAATGTCCGCCGGACGGATTCAAGGCGATCAGCGATCAGCCGCTCACCCTCGATCACTTCGAGCAACAGCCCGCGCAAGGTGACGGGGACGGCTTGCGCCTTTTTCGGCTTCCGCTTCGACGTTTCCGCCTTGCCGTCCGTCTTTTTCGCTTTCGCTTTCATTTCGCCGCTTTCGCGTTTACGGGCTTTTTCGCCGCCGTGACAATCAAACCCGCTTCAACCTTCGGCGCGTACTCGCCCCATGCTTGCGCAAGGTATTGACGTACCGCGTAAATGTGTGACGGGTCACAAACCAAAACAAAGCGGGTGCGCCCGCGCTCCATTTCGTCCCCGCATTTCGCAAGGGTGCGCCGGATTTCCTTTACCCTCGCTTCCCGCGCCCGCTCTATCTGTTCACGTGTAGGGATTTCAACCGAAACAACGGCGGGAACGTTTACCGCCTTGCCCTTGCTCTTGCCTTTGCTCTTGCCTTTCATTTTTAACCTTTCAAGTTTTCGCCGCCCGTCACGCATTGTAATAAATGCTTTTATGCCGTGCGAACGTGGGGAAGTATAGCGCAAATTTCGCAAGTTAAAATTTCCGTGGGCGGGCAGTTTGCGGACAAACTGAAACAATCCCTAACAAATACGGGTAAATCCGCCCCCATAGTTTGTGAGTAGTTTGTGATTCGCGGATTAAAAACGGGCTTGCGCCGTCGCGTTTTTGCGTCTGTACGTGTTTCATACGGGTATTTATTGCCGCGTGTTTTGATTATTCAGTAAACCGCCCTCGCCGATCTATCCGGCAAGGGTTCGACAGTCGGCAAGGGTTCAACCGTTCGACGGTGCGCCACGTCTCGCCCTCGATCTCGCGGCACATTGTCCCGCGTCCCGCTTCCGGCTTGTCCGGCAACCGTTCGACGGGCGGCAAGGGTTTAACAGGCTGCAAGGGTTCGACAGTTTGACGGAAACGCGGCAAAACCGCCCGCCCTTGCGTCCGCGTCCGCCGGACGTGTCGCGGCAACGGTTCGACGTGCCCGCGTTCCTGTGCCGCTTCCCGTGCGCCCTGTGCCGATCTCGCCGGAACGGTTCAACGTCTCGTGGTTCGATCTCGCGGCAACCGAAACCGAAAACAGGCATTTGACAAAATGCCGAAACCGAAACGAAAACCCGCCGCCCCTCGCGTGTACGTGCGCGGGCGCGTGTGCGCGTTTCGGGTTCGGGTAGTGTTCTACATTTGTATTTTTCTTTTCGTTTTCGTTTATCCGCTTATGTGCGCTTATGTGCGCTTATGTGCGCAACAGGGGCAACCGTGCCCGCCCTCGATCTCGCCGCCGTGCCGCCGGACGTTCGACAGTTCGACGGAAACAGGGCGGCAACCGCCCGCCGTCGCGTCCGCGTCCGCCGGACGTGTCGCGGCAAGGGGAAACCGTGCCCGCGTTCCTTTGCCGTTTGCCGTGCGCCCTGTGGCGCGATCTATCCGGCAACGGGCACGGGTTCGACGGGTGACGGTTCGACGGTGCGCCACGTCTCGCCCTCGATCTCGCGGCAACCGTGCCCCGTGCCGATCTCGCCCGCGTCCGGCTTCCGGCTTATCCGGCAACCGTTCGACGTGTGCGCCATGAGCCGGACGGTTTGACAGTTCGCCGGAAACAGGGCGGCAACCGCCCGCCCTTGCGTCCGCGTCCGCCGGACGTGTCGCGGCAAGGGGAAACCGTGCCCGCGTCCCCGTGCCGCTTGCCGTGCGCCCTGTGGCGCGATCTGTGCCGGACGGGCAACCGTTCGACGGGTGACACGGTGACAGGCGGCAACGTCTCGCGGTTCGATCTCGCCCGCGTCCGGCTTCCGGCTTGTCCGGCAACCGTGCCCCGTGCCGATCTGTGCGCAACCTTCCGCGCCGATCTACCCGCCATGAGCCGGACGGACGGGCAACCGTGCGCCAACAGGGGCAACCGTGCCCGCCACGCCCGCGACGTTTCGCCGGAAACAGGGCGGCAACCGCCCGCCGTCGCGTCCGCGCCCGCCGGACGTGTCGCGGCAAGGGTGCGCCGTGCCCGCGTCCCTGTGCCGTTTGCCGTGCGCCCTGTGCGCCGATCTCGCCGGAACGGTTCGACAGTTCGCCGCGATCTATCCGGCAACGGTCACGGGTTCGACAGGCGGCAACCGTTCGACAGGCGGCAACGTCTCGCGGTTCGATCTCGCCGCCCTCGCCCCGTTGCGCGATCTATCCGGCAAGGGTTCGACGGGTGCGCGTCCCTGTGCCGTTTGCCGTGCGCCCTGTGCGCCGATCTCGCCGGAACGGTTCAACGTCTCGTGGTTCGATCTCGCGGCACATTGTCCCGCGTCCCGCTTCCGGCTTGTCCGGCAACCGTTCAACCGTTCGACGGGTGCGCCCTCGATCTAGCCGGACGTTCGACAGGCGGCAACCGTTCGACGTGTGCGCCATGAGCCGGACGGGCAACCGTTCGCCGGAAACAGGGCGGCAACCGCCCGCCCTTGCGTCCGCGTCCGCCGGACGTGTCGCGCGGCAAGGGTTCGACGTGCCCGCGTTCCTGTGCCGCTTCCCGTGCGCCTGTGGCGCGATCTATCCGGCAAGGGTTCAACAGGCGGCAACCGTGCGCCACGTCTCGCGGTTCGATCTCGCGGCATATTGTCCCGCGTCCCGCTTCCGGCTTGTCCGGCAACCGTGCGCCCTGTGGCGCGATCTCGCCGGAACGGTTCGACGGGTGACACGGTGACAAGCGGCAACGTCTCGCGGTTCGATCTCGCCCGCCCTCGATCTATCCGGCAACCGTGCCCGCGCCGATCTGTGCGCCCGTTGCAATGGCATTTAACGCGCCTTTAATGCCCCGTGCAATGTCCCCGCAATCGGCAACCGTTCAACAGGCGCGACGGTTCAACCGTTCGACAGTCGGCAACGTCGCGGTTCGATCTGTGCGCCATGAGCCGGACGGACGGGCAACCGTGCCCGCGCCCTCGATCTCGCCGGAACGGTTCGACAGTTCGACGCGATCTATCCGACAACCGCGCCCGCCCTCGATCTCGCCGCCGTGCCGCCGGACGTTCGACAGTTCGACGGAAACGCGGCAAAACCGCCCGCCCTCGCGTCCGCGTCCGCCGGACGTGTCACGGCAAGGGTGCGCCGTGCCCGCGTTCCTGTGCCGCTTCCCGTGCGCCCTGTGCGCCGATCTCGCCCGCCATGCCGCCGGACGGGTGACAGTTCGACAGGCGGCAACGTCTCGCGGTTCGATCTCGCCGCCCTCGACCTGTGGCGCGATCTATCCGGCAAGGGTTCGACGGTGCGCCCTCGATCTGTACGCCGTGCCGATCTCGCCCGCCATGCCGCCGGACGGGTGACAGTTCGACAGGCGGCAAGGGTTCAACAGTTCGCCGCGATCTACTCGCCATGAGCCGGACGGACGGGCAACCGTTCAACCGTTCGACGGGTGCGCCATGAGCCGGACGGGCAACAGTTCGCCGGAAACACGGCAAAACCGCCCGCCCTTGCGTCCGCGTCCGCCGGACGTGTCGCGGCAAGGGTGCGCCGTGCCCGCGTCCATGTGCCGCTTGCCGTGCGCCCTGTGGCGCGATCTCGCCGGAACGGTTCAACGTCTCGCGGTTCGATCTCGCGGCACATTGTCCCGCGTCCCGCTTCCGGCTTGTCCGGCAACCGTTCAACCGTTCGACGGGTGACACGGTGACAGGCGGCAACGTCTCGCGGTTCGGTCTCGCGGCAACGGTTCGACAGTTCGCCGGAACGGTTCGACAGTTCGCCGCGATCTATCCGGCAACCGCGCCCGCCCTCGATCTCGCCGCCGTGCCGCCGGACGTTCGACAGTTCGACGGAAACGCGGCAAAACCGCCCGCCCTTGCGCCCGCGTCCGCCGGACGTGTCGCGGCAATGGTACGCCGTGCCCGCGTTCCTGTGCCGCTTCCCGTGCGCCTGTGGCGCGATCTATCCGGCAAGGGTTCAACAG